>JBHHXU010000268.1:0-2935 GCA_046757185.1 Thermodesulfobacteriota bacterium | reverse complement strand
GTTTTTGCAAAAAGTGCGGAGAGGTTCTCGACAAATAATGGCGAGGTTGGAGGAAAAATACAGGAAGGAAGTCCTTCCTGCAATAAAGACGGAGTTCCAGTACAGGAATATAATGGAGGTGCCGAGACTTGAGAAGATCGTCATCAATATGGGACTCGGCAGTGCGGTACAGGATATTAAAATAATAGACAGTGCGGTAAGGGACCTCACGGCGCTGTCGGGACAGAAGCCGGTCGTAACGAGAGCAAGGAGATCGATAGCCTCCTTCAAATTGAGAACCGGTATGCCCATCGGCTGTATGGTGACGTTACGGGGGAAACGAATGTACGAGTTCTTTGACCGGTTTGTCAACTTCAGCCTTCCCCGGATCAGGGACTTCAGGGGATTATCCGGCAGTTCATTTGACGGAAGGGGTAACTATACGGTAGGTATTCGGGAACAGATCATCTTCCCGGAGATCGATTACGATAAGGTGGATAAGATACGGGGAATGAACATAACCATCACTACGACGGCAAAGACCGATAAAGAGGCAAAGGCACTCCTCAGGGAGATGGGGGTACCCTTTAGAAACTAGCGGACGTAGATGTAGGGTTATGTACCTTGACACTGCGGTGCTCTTGATTCGTAAATAGGCAAGGGAGGTTTTGTGGCGAAGAAGTCTCTTATAGCGAAGGCGAAGCAAACGAATAAATTTCAGGTAAGGGAGTATAACCGGTGCCCTATATGCGGGAGGTCGAGAGGGTACTACAGGAAGTTTGAGATGTGTAGGATATGTCTGAGGAACCTCGCCTTGAGGGGTGAGATCCCCGGGCTGGTTAAGTCGAGCTGGTAGAAGAAGGAAACTACTCCAGGTCGGAAGTTTTTTTATTTATAGAGGAGCGTTCACTATGTCCATGACTGACCCGATTGCAGATCTGCTTACGAGGATGAGGAATGCGGCCAAGGCCGGTCATCAGTCCGCCGATATCCCCTCCACCAGACTAAAGCAGGATATACTGAAGATCATGGAGGACGAGGGGTATATTGCGGGTTTTGAAATAATGAAGAGCGGTAATAGAGAGGTGCTCAGGGTAAGACTCCGGTATATGGCAGACAAGAGGGGGGCTATTTCGAGCCTCAAGCGGAGCAGCAAACCGAGCCTCAGGAAGTATGTGGGTAAGGATGAGATACCGAATGTTCTTAACGGCCTTGGCCTTGCTATCCTTTCAACCTCACAGGGGGTAATGAGCGGCAGGAGGGCGTCGGAGCTTGGAATTGGCGGGGAAGTGCTCTGTACCGTTTATTGAGGTGGTTTGATGTCGAGAATCGGCAAAATACCGGTAGCTGTTCCTGAAGGGGTTACGGTAAACCTTGCGGGGCGCCTCCTTTCGGTCGAAGGGACAAAGGGCCGTTTGGAGCAGCCCATTCCTGCGGGAATCGAACTGGAGATTGAAGGCTCCGAAATAAAGGTACTCAAAAAGGACGACAACAGGAAGACCAGGGGATTCCACGGGCTGACCCGCACACTGATTGCCAATATGGTTCACGGTGTTAGCGAGGGGTTTCAGAAGAACCTTGAAATTTCCGGTGTCGGCTATCGGGCGGAGACGGAAGGTTCACTCCTCACCCTGCTGCTCGGTTATTCCCGGCCCGTTACGTATGAGGTTCCGGAGGGGATTTCCGTTGCTGTTGATAAGCAGACCCTTATCACGGTGAAGGGGGCTGATAAACAGCTTGTGGGGCAGGTTGCCGCAGATATCCGGGCCTTTAGGGTTGTTGAGCCTTATAAGGGAAAGGGTATCAGGTACAGTGGTGAGATGGTCCGGAGGAAGGCCGGGAAGGCCGGAAAAGGCGGTGCCAAGTAACGATGGATAGAGTGGAGAGAAAGAGGCTCACCCTGAAGAAGAGAAGAACAAGGGTGAAGGTGAGGTTGAAGGGTGTGAAGAGGCCTCGACTCACCGTTTACAGGAGCAACAGGTATATCTATGCCCAGCTCATTGACGGCGACACGGGGAAGACGGTCATTGCCGCGTCAAACCTTAGTAAGGATCTGAAGGGGACCCTCTCGGGAGAAAAGAAGTGTTCGGCGTCGAAGAAGGTGGGCGAGCTTATTGGAAAGCTGGCGTTGGAAAAGGGTATCAATGAGGTGGTTTTTGACAGAAACGGGTTCCACTATCACGGCAGAGTCAAGGCACTTGCCGATGGCGCCAGGGAGGCGGGGCTCAGGTTTTAGGATAAGCCCTGTGAGGCACTCCCGATGATGAAGGATTGGAGGTTGATGGTTGGAAAGAGCGAACGCAAATGAGTTAGATCTCAAAGACAAGGTGGTCTATCTCAACAGGGTTGCCAAGGTTGTAAAGGGTGGTAAGCGGTTCAGCTTCAGCGCCATCGTCGTGGTCGGAAACGGAAACGGTCATGTCGGCATCGGGCTCGGTAAGGCGAATGAGGTACCGAATGCCATACGAAAAGCTATCGATAAGGCGAAGAAAGAGCTCTTCGTGGTTCCTCTGGTCAATGGCACCATACCCCATGAGGTGCTCGGGAGATACGACGCGGGGCGGGTCATCCTCAAGCCCGCATCCCCCGGTACGGGTATCATCGCTGGAGGACCGGTGAGGGCGGTGATGGAGATGGCGGGTATCCATAACATCCTGACGAAATCGCTCGGGACGAATAACCCGCACAACGTGGTAAAGGCGACCATTACAGGTCTCAGGCAGCTCATGGACCCGAAGTCGGTTGCCGCCATGAGAAGAAGGAAGGGTGAAGGGGAAGGGTGATGGCCCGGAAGTCTACGATAAAGGTGAGGCTGGTGAAGAGCGGTATCGGCTATGACAGGACTCAGAAGGCCACCCTGAGGGGGCTTGGACTGACGAGGATGAACAGGGTCGTTGAGCTCAGGGATACCCCTGCGATAAGGGGGATGGTGCGGAAGGTACAACATCTGGTTTCC
>JBHHXU010000267.1:0-2950 GCA_046757185.1 Thermodesulfobacteriota bacterium | reverse complement strand
CTTCACATGGGCCCACTGCCGGTATCCCCTCTGGTATCTCACCTTGTAGCTCCCCTTCTCCGCCGCCGCCACTGCAACGTCGAGGAACAGTGCAGCGGTGAAACAGAGAAAGAGAACGATGGCGCATGACCTCTTCATAGCATTACCCTCCCTTCTTTGTTGTTGATATGAATCTGTCGGTTGACGTGGGTTCAATGGTCGCACGAGAGAGTGCCCCTGTCTACTGTCCTTTAGGACAGGTGGGGAAAAATGGACTGTATGGTTTTTTCGCGCCCTGAAGGAAATGACCGGGGGTATCACTGACATAAGTAAGGGAAATAAATAGGGGTGGTATTTACGGAACAAGATTGTTAGACTTTATAAATTATGATTCAGCATTACCACTGTTATTAGTGTTTTAAAGGATAATTAAGGGAACCGTGAATGGCATGAAACTTGACACCGTACAGCAGAGTAGATCCGTGCCCCGTGTGGTCGTTGCCATGAGCGGCGGGGTGGACTCGTCGGTGACGGCGGCCCTTCTCAGGGAAGAGGGGTGCGACGTGGTCGGCATCTCCATGCAGCTATGGGACAACAGTGACGGCGAGCGGGGACGGCCCGACAGCTGCTGCTCATTGGAGGATATCCACGATGCGAGGAGGGTGGCGGACGCTATCGACATCCCCTTCTATGTGGTGAACCTCGAGGAGGTCTTCACGAGGGAGGTCGTTGACTACTTTGTGCGTGACTACCTCGGCGGACGGACTCCCAACCCGTGTGTGAAGTGCAACCAGGTCATGAAGTTTGAACTCCTCATGAGGAAGGCCATTGAGCTTGAGGCCGACTTCCTCGCCACAGGCCACTACGCTAGGACGGACAGAAAGGGAAAAGATGGGAGATACCAGCTCCTTCGGGGAATCGACAGGGGGAAGGACCAGTCGTACTTCCTCTTCGCGACGACCCAGGGGCAGTTATCACGACTCCACTTCCCCCTCGGAGGGATGACCAAGGGTGAGGTGCGGGAATATGCTACACGGTTCGGACTGAAGGTGGCCGACAAGGGGGAGAGCCAGGAGATATGCTTTGTCCAGAACGGGACCTATCAGGCATTTATCGAGGAGCGGGGAGCACACTCCACCACCTCCAATGGTGAAATCGTCGACCGGAGTGGAAAGGTGCTGGGTCTCCATCGGGGCATCTTCAACTACACCGTCGGACAGAGGAGGGGGTTGGGTATCGGAGGAGGATCCCCCCTCTACGTCCTGGATATAGATGCGGCCCGGAACAGTATCGTCGTTGGCAGTGAAGAGGAACTCCTCTCCGACACGCTCATAGCGGGTGACTGCAACTGGATAACGATTGAGGAGTTGAGGGGGCCGATGATGGTTGAGACGAAGATCAGGTACAGTCGTGAGGGGTCTCCATCGACCGTCTATCCCGTGGAGGGGGGGAGGGTGAGGGTGGAGTTCCACGAACCGCAGCGGGCGATTACGCCGGGGCAGGCGGCGGTCTTCTATCAGGGGGAGCTGGTCGTAGGCGGCGGGTGGATCGAGAGACCGGAAAGACCATAATAGTATGAATGTCTTCATTGCCACACTCGGCTGCAAGGCCAACCAGTACGACTCCTTTGCCATAGAGGAGATGCTCGCAATGGGCGACTTTCAGGTTGTTTCCGACCCTGAGGGGGCCGATGCCTGTGTCATCAATACCTGTACGGTTACGGGACGTACGGATGCCCAGGCACGGCAGCTCATCAGGCGTGTGAAGCGGGAGAACTCCGACGCGCTGGTCATTGTGACGGGGTGCTACGCCCAGGTGTCGCCCCATGAGGTGGCGGAGATCGAGGGGGTCGATTATGTCCTCGGAAACGGCGAGAAGGAGCGGGTCGTTGAACACCTCCTTATGGGAAGTGGGGGGGACGCTCCTAGAGTGAGCGTTGAGAAAGAGGGTAGCGCCATTGGTCTGAGGGCCTCCGGCTCTCCGGGAAGGACTAGGGCCTACCTGAAGGTTCAGGACGGGTGCGACAACTCCTGCACCTACTGCATCATTCCCACCGCGCGGGGGGAGGCGAGAAGCATGAACCGGGAGACGCTCTTGGCGGAGATCGACATCCTGGTAGAGAAGGGGTACAGAGAGGTCGTTCTGACCGGCATACATCTCGGAAGTTACGGAGAGGGGTTTTCACCGCCTATGAATATCACCGGACTGTTGAAGAGTATAGAAGAGCGGAGATATCCGTGCCGCTTCAGGGTAAGCTCCCTCGATTCCGATGAGATTACCGACGAGCTTATTGAACTGATGGCAACCTCCGAGACGATCTGCCGCCACCTCCACCTCCCCGTTCAGAGCGGCGACGACAGCATCATAAGGAGGATGAACAGGGGAGGGGGGGCGGATGCCGTGAGAGAGAGGGTGGAGCGTATCATCTCTTCCATCCGTGATGTCGCGATCGGTGTGGACGTTATCGTCGGCTTTCCCGGTGAGGGGGAGGATGAGTTCATGAATACCGTGAGACTCCTCGATGCTCTCCCTATCGCCTACATGCACATCTTCCCCTTCTCAAAACGGAAGGGGACGCCTGCGGCTCTATTTCCCGATCAGGTAGATGCTCAGGTAATAAAGGAGCGGTGCGAAAGACTCAGGGAGCTGGACAGGGAGAAGAGGGCGGCTTTCTATGGCAGCTACCTGGGCAGGGAGGTCTCTGTCCTCGTCGAGGAGACGCGCAACAGGACGACCGGCCTCTTCCAGGGGAGGTCGGACAACTACATCCCCGTCCTAATCGATGACTACGAGGGGCCGGCAAACCGGCTGCTCTCTGTACGTCTCGAAAGTGTGACGGAAAACGGCGTGGTCGGGACGGTGGCGACATGAGATGGCGATGAGAAAGGAACTCGCTCAATTTCAGAAGGGGATATCCTACACCTTCAAGGACGAGCGGCTGCTGGAGGAGGTCTTTATTCACACCTCCTTT
>JBHHXU010000266.1:0-2968 GCA_046757185.1 Thermodesulfobacteriota bacterium | reverse complement strand
GATCCCCTTGAAGAGAGAAATGGCTCTTATATATGCCTTCTTCTTATAGTAGACCCAGCCGAGGGTGTCCGCGACGGAGGGGTCCTCGGGGAGCACCTCGTTTGCGGTCTCGGCGAGGGAGAGGGCGACATCGATGTTCCCTCCATGCTCCGCATATATCCACGCGAGGTTATTGGCTGCCGGAGCAAACCTCGGATTGATATCGAGGGCCTTCTTGTAGTGCTCCGTCGCCTCCTCTATCTTCCCCTCTCTCTCATAGATAGTGCCGAGGAGCATATAGGGGGCGAGTACCTTCGGGTTTACCTTGATAATCTCCTTGTACTGCTTTATCGCCTCATCAGTGGCGCCTTTCCTCGCATAGATGTTACCGAGATCGAGGTATGCACCGAGCAGATCGTCTTTTATTTCAAGGGCCTTGTTGAGGTATTTTACCGCCCCGTCCAGGTCGTTTGTTGCGATGGCGATGCGTCCGAGGAGGTGGTAAATGTGGGGGTTATCCGGAGAGCGCTCAAGTTGTTGCTTCGCCCGAGATAAGGCCTTCTCCGGCGCCTTGTTGGAAAGGTAGATGGAGGTAATCATGCCCAGGACATCCACCAGATCCGGGTTCAGGGAGAGCGCCTTCTCAAGCTGTTTAACGGCTCCCTTATTCTTCTTCTGCACCCGATAGACCATACCGAGCCGGGCGTATCCCCTCGGGTCCTTCGGGGCTTTTTCAATAACGGTCTTAAAGTGAGCGGCAGCCTCTTCCGGTTTTTGCTGCCGGAGTTTTACGTCACCCGCTATGAGGTGTGCCCCCGGGTGGTCGGGGTACTTTACGAGAACCTTCTTCACCTCCTCAAGTGCCAGTTTATAATCCCTTGCCCCCAGATGGAGGATGGCCAGCGCCAGGCGTGCCTTTTCGAGGCCGGGGGCAAGACTGAGCGCCTCGCTCAGTTCAGCTTTGGCCGATTGTACATCACGCAAAGCCTGATAGGCGAGTCCCAGATAGTAGTGGCCGGGGGCAAAGTCGGGTTCCTCTTTGACTGATGCCTGAAAATCTTCAAGGGCCTCCTTTACCTTCCCTTCAGCCATGCGGAGACGTCCACGGAGGAAGAGGGCCTGAAAGTCCTTCGACTGTTTCTCAAGCACGGCATCGATATAGGTCGCCGCCTCTTTATACCTCTTTCCATCAATCAGGGCTTCAGCAAGGCTCTTTTTGAGGATTATAGCCTCGGGCGCCTTCTCAATGCCCCTCTTGTAGGTCTCTATCGCCTTCTCAGGCCTCTTCGTACCCTTATAGAAGGTTGCAAATACGATATAGATAGCGGGATTCTCCGGTTTGACCGCTACAGCCTCCTCAAAGGTCTCCTCAGCCTTCTCCAGCCTCTTCGTCGAGGCATAAAAAGTCGCCAGTGATACGAGTATCTGTTGATTTTCGGGGTCAAGTTCGAGAGCCTTTTTCAGCTCCTTCTCAGTATCCGTCCTCTTCCCCTGCTGCAGATAGAGGTTGGCCAGCGCCAGATGGGGCCTGACGTTGTCGACATCGACATCGCTGGCCTTTCTATAGGCCTTCTCCGCGGATTTGGCATCCTTCTTTGCAATGTAGAGGTTGGCCAGGACCATGTACGCCTTTAGAGCATCAGGGTGTGCCTCTATCACCTCTTCCATTATCTGAACAGCCGTGTCAAGCTCCCCCTTCCCCCCCTGAGCGGTTGCCAGCAGTATGCGGGCATCGAGATTCTCCCCCTCCTTCGCGAGGACCAATTCGGCCTTCTCCAGCGCCTTGTCAAAATCGCGGGCAAGGAGGTAGAATTCACCGAGCTTCAGATGCGCGTCCAGGAGATTCGGGTCGAGGTCCGCGGCCTGTGAAAGTTCCTTAAAGGCCAGTTGTAGATTTGACCGCCCGCCGAGACGGAGGTAGGCAAGCCCCAGTTTATAGTGCCCCTCCACATTCTTCGGGTCTATCTGAATGACATTCTTGAACTCGATAATGGCCTCTCTGTATTGTGACGCTTCGAGGTATTCCAATCCGCTCTTGAGATGTTTCGCCGCCTTCACTTCAGGGCTTCCGCCGCAGGCGGATAGGGAAACAGCCATGCAGAATATGAAAATCAGATACCTTATGAAGAATGGACTTCTGTATTGTTCCCTCATCCTTTACCTCTCTGTTGTTGTAAGAAAATAAATGGGTTGCAGTCAGAGTTTTTTTTCATAGCAATGAAGATATGTCACAAAGGAAGGAGATCGCAAACAATAATCCCACCATCGACTGTCCATTTAACTCTATACCAGTTCTCACAGGGGGGGTCAACAAAAAACGCCCACCGCCTTATGAGAGACGGTGGGCGTCTAAATCTGATTCGTTGTACCTTAATTCTAACTATTTTTCTTCCTTCTTCCCAGCACCCCAAGACCTACGAGACTAGTGCCGAGGAGTATGAGCGTCGCCGGCTCAGGGACGCTAATACCGTCGAACTCGGCATAACCAGGCGTGTGTGGGTCTGTGCCAGTCAGCTCAATTTGGTATTTAACTACAACACCAACGTATCGATACGCACCGCCAAGATCGAAGTTTATACTATAGTCATCTGCATCCAATACGCCGTTCTCCATATGCTCAGCCACTTGGGAGTATCCGGTCCATCCTCCCGTAAACCCAGGAAGAGGATCAGGGTATATTTCGGTCCATACACCAAAAGGCGTATTCGTTGCCCACACATCAAAAAGAAAATAATCTTCACCATTCCACAGTTTCGCAGGATCATAATGATCAGTGCTTACCACCAGACCAACCTTGCTGTATTGCTGTTCCAGATCCCAATAGATAATTGGATCAGGGCCATCCAGGGCCGCATAGCCGTCCTGAAGGCCACTCGGGTGTGCCACTGTATTTCCATCCAAATTATCCTTTATATCCTGTAATACCCATGCATTAGCATACTTTGGTGCCATTGCAAGGCCGACTATGGCAACCAGCACAACGGCTACT
>JBHHXU010000265.1:0-2973 GCA_046757185.1 Thermodesulfobacteriota bacterium | reverse complement strand
GATCGGCCTCCTCAATCGCCAGCTGTGTCTGCTCCCTCACCTTATGCGGCAAATCCGAGGCGTCTTCTCCAACAAATCCCCCCGTATCTACCAGGGTAAACGAGACCTCCCCCGAGGAAATATATCCATAGTTGATATCCCGCGTTACACCTGGTGTCCCGTGAACGATCGCCTTTTTCATCCCGATAATCCTGTTAAAGAGGGTTGACTTGCCGACGTTCGGTCTTCCCACTATTGCAACAATCGGTTTCATCTTCTAACTTCCTTGATTCTACAAAGCATTGCTCTGTGTTTTCTCAAACAAAGCTTTAAGTACTTATCTTCACATAAAGAGCGCACAGAGAAAAATAATAAAGTGAGATGTCTCTTCTCATATCAATAAATTTCTCCGTGTCCTGGTCTGTGGTTAATGCATTATTAGGGTTCAAGTCTCACTTCTTTGATGAGTTGTCTCTGTACAGATGAGCAAGTGAGACAGCCTGGCTCCTCCCCTTCAACGGGGGAAATGGTATCCGAACTCCTTGAGTTTCCTGTTGTCCTTCGTCCAGTTCTTCTTTACGGTGACGATGAGCTCCAGATAGACCCGTGTACCGAAGAGCTCCTCCATGTCCCTTCTTGCACGGGCGCCGATCCCCTTCAGCATCCTTCCACCCTCCCCGATGATGATCCCCTTTTGCGACTCCCTCTCAACATAGATGGAAGCGGCAATGGAGAGCAGGTTCCGTGCCGGCTCCTCCTTGAATGCATCGACAAGAACCGCCACCGAATAGGGCACCTCTTTATGGAGGGTACGAAATACCTTCTCCCTGATAATCTCAGCAGCGATGAATCGCTCCGGCATATCGGTCACCGCATCTTCGGGGAAATAGCGTGGTCCCTCGGGAAGGGCGTCAAGGAGGAGGGAGACGAGGGTATCCACCCCCTCGTTTTTGAGGGCGGAGAGGGGCACAACCTCCTTAAATGGGAAGAGCCCGGTATATGCCTCCATTAAGGGGAGCAACCTCTCCCTCTTTATCAGATCGATCTTATTGATACAGAGGATGACCGGTGTCTTCACCTGCTTAAGCTTCTCAACAACAAACCGGTCCCCCTCGCCTATCCCCTTCTCCGCCTCTACCATGTAGAGGATGAGATTGACCTCCCTGAGCGTCTTGATTGCCACCTTGACCATATACTCATTCAACAGGCCTCTCTTAGAATGGATCCCCGGCGTATCGATGAAGACGATCTGTCCCCCCTCCGTATGCTTTACTCCGAGGGCCCTGTTCCTCGTCGTCTGAGGTTTATCCGAGGTAATAACGATCTTCTCACCGAGGATGGTATTCAGGAGGGTAGACTTGCCGACATTGGGACGGCCGATTATTGATACAATCCCGGACTTAAACTTCATCATAAACACGCCCTCTGCCACAGGAGGGTCCACAGCCGCACAGAAGAGGTTTTGTCAACAAGCTGAACTCATCCATAAAATAGAGAATAACCGACATATCGTAAAGAGGAGCAGGGCGACACATACAGTTTTCTCTCCAGGTGCACACTCCCTGGTAATCCTCTGGTTAACAGGTGGAAATTCTTTGAAAGTGTGAAGAGAGTTGCCTGTAGGAATCTTCTAGGTGTTGTGGTATGACCTTGACATCAGCGAGGAGGGGCATAAAATTGACATCACCTGTCCATCTCGGTACAACATGGTAATGGATACGGTCATCGATACCGGCTCCGGCAACCTTCCCCCTATATACCCCTACATTGAATCCCTCCGAATGGAGCGTCTCCCTGAGGATTCCAACGGATGCCTGAGTGAGCCGGAAGAGGTGTGCACCCTCTTCCTGACTTAAGCCCTCTATGTTCGGTGTGTGACTCAAAGGATAGATGAGGAGAGGACCGTTATTGTAAGGATATCTGTTGAGCATCTCTCCGGTGAGCTTATCGCTGTAGAGTACAAACGACTCCTGAGGATTATCATACGGGTCCTGACAGAAGAGACAATTCTCGGGGGGAGGGGGTTTTATGAATTTAATCCTCCACGGCGCCCGGAGCCGCCTCATATCCCCTTTTCTGTATCAACCCTCTCTCTGAGCTCTTTACCAGCCTTGAAGAAAGGAACCTTCTTGAAAGGGATATCAATCGTATCCCCCGTCTTTGGATTTCTCCCTTGCCGCGGTTTCCGCTCCTTTACCTTGAAACTCCCGAATCCCCTTATCTCCACCTTATCTCCAGCCCTGAGGGTTTCGGTCATTCTGTTGAAGATGATATCACAGATAAGCTCCACGTCCTTCTTAGAAAAGTTCTTCACCTTCCTGGCAACCTTCTCGACGAGTTCACTCTTGGTCATCGACCCCTCCTTCATTTATTTGAACATATGTACAAAATATCTTAGTTAACATAACGGTATTATTCTGCCCTTATAAACTGTCATTGCCGATAACGCCACTGCGTTGCAGAGAGCTTCTCTGATTGAACCATCAGGAGTGGAGGTACATGGCTTTCATTTTCGGCATAAGATTATTGAAGACACGCTTCAGTGAATTCTCCAGAACAAGGTCCAGGATGCCGCCGCCCCGCCTCACGGGGTAGATGACATGGGGCTTCTTGTCCATACCGGAAAGTGATGCGGCAACATCAACGGCATCATTGAAATTTCCGATCTCATCTACGAGACCCAGCTCGATTGACCGGGCCCCTGAGAAAAAGCGGCCATCGGCAATCTCACTCACCCTGGAGCGCTCCATCCCCCTCCCCTCTGCTACAGCACCAACAAACTGCCGGTGGAGATCATCGACGACCCCCTGCACCAGCCTCCTCTCCGCTTCGGTCATCTCTCTCAAGGGGGAGCCGACATCCTTGAATTCGCCGCTCTTTATAACGTACCCCTTGAGCCCCACCATTGAGAGGAGCTCCTCTATATTGGCAAATTCAATGATGACCCCTATACTGCCCGTAATGGTCCCGGGATTTGCGACAATCCTGTGTGAG
>JBHHXU010000264.1:0-2974 GCA_046757185.1 Thermodesulfobacteriota bacterium | reverse complement strand
ACCATACGGCTCGAGGTGAACGGCGAGGTTGAGCACACCGCCGCCGAGGGGAACGGACCCGTCAACGCCCTCGACAAGGCGCTCCGAAAGGCCCTTGAGCGGTTCTATCCCTCCCTCAAGGAGGTGGAGCTTATCGACTTCAAGGTGAGGGTGCTTACGGCGGGGTGGGGAACCGCCGCCCGCGTAAGGGTCCTGATAGAGTCGGGCGACGGAAGGGACAAGTGGGGAACCGTGGGGGTCTCCGAGAACGTTCTCGAGGCCGCCTGGCAGGCCGTCGTCGACAGCCTCGAGTATAAGCTCTACAAGGATGAGAAGAAGAGGGGGAAAAAGAGACGAAAGAGGTGAGATGAGCAGAAGCAGAATCGACCCGAAGGCGTACCTCCTCCTTGCCCTCTTTCTTTTTGCCGTCTACGTGACAAGATACCACCTGATCCCGGCGTCACACCTCCTTACTCCCCATGAGACGGCGCCATCCTCTCCTACAGAGCCGATAACACACGGCGAGGGGAGACTCGTCATGGGTCTCCCCATAGAGATCAATACGGCTACGGCCCAGGACTTCTCCGCCCTCCCCGGCATCGGGTCGGCCATAGCGGAGCGGATGGTGAGAACAAGGGAGGAGATGGGCGGCTTTGCATCGGTTGACGATATCCGGAAGGTGAAGGGGATAGGGCCGAAAAAGCTGGCTGCCATCAGGGGGTTTGTTGTTTGCAATAAATGTGGGGGAGAGTAGGGATGCAACCCTTTTATTTGGTGCTGTTTTTACCATGAAGGACATGAAGCATGATGAACATGAAGTTAAAATCTTAAATTCAAAAGGTTTTTGCAGTAGAAACATCTGCGTCATCCGCGGATAAAGTATTTCCCCTGCACGTCCTGTCTCAATCCTTCTCTCTTTGCACTTTGAGACATTTCATCCTTCTTCAGCACTTCTTCGTGAAGCTTCGTGTCCTTCGTGGTGAAAACTAATGGAGGTCATTGGGATAAAACCAATCTCACACAGAGCCGCAAAGCCACAGAGATTATTAAGCGCAAAGATAGCTGGGGCTTGAAAGATCACTTTCCAGTGCACAATGAAACACTTAGTGCTCTCAGTGTCTTTGTGAGAGTAAATCCTGAAAATCCGTGACAATCTGCCTCCTCCATCTCTTCGTGCCCTGCGTCATACGCTCGTGGTGAAAAGAAGACTTCCTGGCACCATCCATCTTTTTCATGTAATTCTCTGCGTAGAAATATTCCTTGTTGCCCCCCGCAAATATGTGTATAATTAGACACAACCATACACACCGAATAGGAGGAATGACTATGAGAACCAATATTGTGATTGACGATCAACTAATGTCTGAAGCCATGACTCTAAGTCACCTTAAAACTAAAAAGGCTGTTATAGAAAATGCTCTTCAACTTCTCATCCAGATCAAACGACAGGAAAAGATTAGGAAATTAAAAGGAAAAATAAAGTGGGAAGGTAGTTTGGATGACATGAGGGTAGATGGATGATTTTGGTGGATTCTTCCGTATGGATAAATTATTTCAATGGTATCGACACATGGCAAACGGAGCTACTGGATCAACTTTTAAAAGACGTTCCCATTTTAATTGGTGATTTAATTCTTGTGGAAGTCCTCCAGGGATTGAAAGGTGATAAAGATTTTTCAAAGGCCAAAGAGGCATTAAGTATCTTGCCTTTCTGTCAAGTTGGAGGTTATGAGGTAGCCTTACTAAGCGCACGGAATTACAGGAAACTACGAAAAAGAGGAATAACTGTACGAAAAACGATTGATGTGATAATCGGCAGCTATTGTATTTTGAAAAAGTTGCCATTATTACATGATGATAGAGATTTTGAACCTATGGTCGAACACCTTTCTTTAAAGGCAATCCCAAAGGGGTTCAGTCAATCAAGCTGATAGAAAAAGTCGCCCAACCCCTATATGACCTCCCTATGTCAAGGGTTGAAATAGTACGTTAATGAATCTCTTAAATTTTCGCTTTCTATAATCCGGCGGAGAGTCATGGGCAGATCATTCTCAATTCTACATATCTTAAATCCAGATAATCTGTGCAAATCTGTGTCATGCATTCCTTCATGCCCTGGTGAACCTTTGGTTTGGCAATATACCCGGTGGTGATGAAGAACGACGATATCGAAGAGGTCAGAAAAAGATTAGAGGAGGCACGCTCCGTTGCCGTCCTTACCGGCGCCGGGGTGTCGGCGGAGAGCGGAGTCCCCACCTTCAGGGGCGAGGAGGGTCTCTGGAGGAACTACCGGGCGGAGGAGTTGGCGACACCCCAGGCTTTCGCGAGAGACCCGGCGCTGGTCTGGGAGTGGTACAACATGAGACGGGAGGCGCTCGCCGATATCAAGCCGAATCCCGCGCACACAGCCCTAGCAGCGCTGGAGGGTAGGGTCGAAGACTTTACCCTCATCACCCAGAATGTTGACGGCCTCCACGCAATGGGGGGGAGCAGGAATATCGTCGAGCTCCACGGGAATATATGGAGGGTGCGGTGCACCGGGTGCGGCACGGTAACGGAGAATCGTGACGTCCCGATTGCCATACCCCCCTCGTGTTCAGATTGCGGTTCCCTTTTGAGACCCCACATCGTCTGGTTCGGCGAGATGCTCCCCGATGATGCCATAACTGCCGCCTATGCCGCACTGGAGCGGTGCGATATGATGCTTGTTATCGGCACCTCGGGTGTCGTCCAGCCCGCCGCCTCTATGGCCTCGGTGGCGAAAGGGGCGGGGGCCTACGTTGTTGAGGTGAACATCGAGGAGACCCCCAACACCACGGTCGTTGACAGGACGATAGTCGGCAAGGCGGCGGAGGTGGTCCCCCTCATTGTCGGATAGGACGTTGGAAAAGGGAGGTAAGTGCCGCACGGTATGGGGGTAAGACGGACGTTGAACATGACGAGGGTGTGTTATATAATAGTAGTAGAGAGATTCGGGTGTTGCGTGAACTAACGT
>JBHHXU010000263.1:0-2977 GCA_046757185.1 Thermodesulfobacteriota bacterium | reverse complement strand
CCCGGTCGCCTACAACAAGGCAAAGCAGATATTCGGCGCCAGGGAGAAGAAGGAGGCCGGTTCGGGCGGAATCTTCTCCATCTTCGTCAACGACCTCTGCAAGGGGTGCGGCGAATGTGTCGTCGAGTGCGGCGACCATAACGCCCTCAAGATGGTAGAGGAGACTCCAGAGATCAACGCTATGCTCCTTACGGCCCACGATTTCCTCAAGCTCCTCCCCGACACCCCGCGGAAGTACCTCGGCTCCTACGATGCTACCACTCCTCTGGAGTCGAAGGCCGCCGTCCTCCACAACCATCTTATGGTGCAGAGCAACTACAGAGCCCTCATCTCCGGCGACGGTGCCTGCGCCGGGTGTGGTGAAAAGAGTGTCCTCAGGGCCATCACAACCCTTACAGAGGCGTACATGCGCCCCCTCTATCACGCCAAGGCGGAGCGGCTCTCAAGCGTGGCTGATGAAATGGCCAAAGAGGGAATGAAGAAATTGACACACCTGAAGATGGAGAAACCGGAGAGCTACAACAACCTCAGAGATACCGTCCTTCACACTATCATGGGGATGGGGGGCGAAAATGACAAGGATACCCGGGCCCGTATCGAGGTCGAGTTTGACGGCAACGACGCTACACTCATCGACGCTCTTGTCACCGTCCTCCGCCAGGACGCTTACAACCACAAGGATCTTCAGGTTATCGATGGTCACGCCTTCAACGGCATGTGTACCATGGCAATGACTGCCAACACCGGCTGCAATACCGTCTACGGCTCAACGCCTCCGAACACGCCCCACCCCTATCCGTGGATGAACTTCCTCTTCCAGGACGGCCCCACCATCGCGTGGCTCGTCGGGGAGGGGTTTATCGTAAACCACGCCAGCCGCTCGGTGATACCCGAAAGGCTTTCAACCTTCATCCTCTCCGAGGAGCCGCAGGATTTCACCACCTCGGACTACTGGAACTATACCCACTTCTCCGATACTTACATGACCGATCAGGAGATACGGGAGCTCCCCAAGGTCTGGGCCGTCGGGGGCGACGGGGGAATCGGCGACATCGGCTATCAGAACCTCTCCAAGGCTGTCCTCCAGAACAGACCGAACGTGAAGGTCCTCATGCTCGATACCCAGGTCTACTCCAATACGGGCGGTCAGAACTCGGACAGCTCCGTCATGCCAGGCGGCTTCGACATGAACCAGTTCGGAAAGGGGAGCGAGGGGAAGCTGACGGAAAAGAAGGGGGTGGCGGAGACCCTCTTCTCGGGACACGGCAGCCCCTTCCTTGCGCAGGTCTCCATGGCCAATTCCGCCAACCTCTACCGTGCCATCCTCGAGGGGCTCGATTACCGGGGCACGGCCTATATCCAGTCCTTTACCACCTGCCAGCCTGAACACGGCGTCGGCGACGCCCTCTCCACCGTACAGGCCCAGCTTATCAGGGACAGCAGGGGGATGCCCGAGTTCGTCTACAATCCGCAGGGCGGCGAAACCATGGAGGAGACACTCAGCCTGAAGGGTAATCCCGCCGGTAACGGCGACTGGTATCAGAAGACGTCAAAGGCGACAAAAACAAAGTACTCCTATACCGTTGCCCACTGGGCGACGACCGAGGCGCGTTTCCGACGTCACCTCTACAAGATAAAGGCTGAAGACGCCGAGACGATGATCCACCTCGACGACATTCTGCCGCGCATAACACAGCAGGACGTCGTCTACCGGCGCTTCCTCGACCCGAAACACCGCTCCTTCGTACCGGAGCGCGGGGTCTATATAGAGGTCGAGCAGCCTGACGGCACCTTCCGGAAGGTTGGTCTCAGCAGGCAGATGGTCCTCTTCTGTGTCGAGAGGCGCAAGGACTGGCGTATGCTCCAGAGCCTCGCCGGACTATCCAATCCCGACTACGAGGCGCAGAAGGTGCTCATAAAGGAGTATGAAGAGGGGAAGATTCCGGACGATGACTTCTTCGGACGTACCGGTGAAATCCTCCGGGAGATAAAGGAGCGGTAAATCTCCTCTACGGCAATGTACTTCATTGCCTTACAAAAGCGCCCCCGCTGGTCATAGCGGGGGCGCTTTCTTCGTCCCTTCAAAAAACCTCAACCAGTTTGCAGCCAAAGAATATGTTCCGTCAATCCGGACACAGATTGTCACGCATTTTCCAGCTTCAAAACATGCCGCATTGAGTATGGTGTTCCCCTAATTCAATCCCCTTTAATTCTTACGTGCCCTTGAAGTTTAATTAACACGAATCCAAGACAAAGAGGATAATTGACTCCAAGAAGGGTGACAACAAAAAGTTAAGCTTTTGAAAGCCGCTGTAAAAGGTAGGCAGTCAAAATGATGAGTAATGTTCCCACAACGCCAATCATCATCGCATGAAAAGGGAAACCAATGTCTGCTTGAGTGAACCAAAATTTTGTTGCGCTTGCCCAGGTAATAAAAATCAGGCCTGTTATCGTCGCAAACATGGCTTGCCTGGATTGTAATTTTGGCATCAATATGGCGGACAAAAATAACCCCAGCATACCACCGCCAAATACGGCGGATATCTGCCACCAAACATCAAGCGCGGTTTTGGCATTAATCATGATTAAACTGGCGAGTGTCGCAATCACGCCAATCACGGCTGTAGTCATACGAATCATTACTAATTGTGCTTGATCATCCGCGCCACGATTGAAAACACGTTTGTAAAAATCAATGGTGAATACCGTTGCCGAGCTATTGAGCGATGAATCTAAGGTGCTCATGCCAGCAGCCAGCACGCCCGCGATCACCAGCCCGACCAATCCCACCGGCAGTTCATGTACAATGAAATAAGGAAATATTTGATCAGCTTTGCTTGGTAAGTCTGCGGGTGCTGTGTTGAGGTAATAAACAAATAAGGCCGTACCAATCATAAAAAACAGTGCCGATACAGGGATATACAACAAACCACCCAGCCACAAAGATTTCTTGGCTTCAGCTTCTGACGGCGCGGAT
>JBHHXU010000262.1:0-3031 GCA_046757185.1 Thermodesulfobacteriota bacterium | reverse complement strand
TCATCCCTCGACGTATCCTCGATACTCAGGAGGTCCTTTCTCTTGAGACTCACCGCTTCCCCTTTACTGAAATGACTTCTACCCTGTCTGCACTGTCCGTCTCCTTCAGGAAGACCTTTACATCCTCATCGAGCGAGGTGGGTATGTTCTTGCCGATATAGTCGGCCCTTATGGGGAGCTCCTTGTGGCCCCTGTCGATGAGGACGGCAAGTTGAACCAGCTTCGGCCTCCCGTAATCCATGAGGGCGTTCATCGCGGCCCTTATCGTCCTTCCCGTAAAGAGGACATCATCGACGAGGATAACCTTTTTCCCGTTGATGGGGATAGGGATCTCCATCTGTTTCAGGAGGGGCTGCTTCTCCTTCAAGGCGATGTCATCCCTGTAGAGAGTCGCGTCAATGGCGCCGACGGGAACAGCTACCCCCTCTATCTCGGCAATCCTGCCCGCAAGACGCCTTGCCAGGTGGACCCCTCTCGTCGGAATGCCTAGGATGACAAGGCTCCTGGCGCCCCTGTTTCGTTCGAGTATCTCGTGGGCTATCCGCGAGATAATTCGCTCGATTCCCCTTGCGTCGAGTATACTCTTCGGCTCCAGACGAGGTTCCATGACGCTACCTGCTCTCTTCTCTTTTCAGGCAAAAAAATACCCCACACCCTGTTGCACAGTGGGGGTAAGCGAGGTGAATAAAAAATAATCTGTTCAAACCGTTCCCTTTCTTAACCTCTCAGGATCAAATTAAAAGGGGCCGTCCTTACATGGCTCTTAATGAGCGTTCCGAATAGATAGAGTACCAGAAGTCCTTGCTGTATCTCCCAAAGAAATGAACGGTAACAGTATATTCTACCGTTATCTCTATACTGTTCTCATCCCGCTCGACAGTAACGTCATCACTGGTAAGATGTACTCCCCACGTATCGGCGGTTGTAATGATTTTCTTTAGAATCTCTTCGTCTTCGTTATGGTGAGCGTTTCTGGCCTCTGAGGAGACCTCATATTTGAGTATCAGATAACCGACCCAGGGTGGTGCTATCTTCACCCCGAGGTATATCGAGATTGCCAGGAAGAGTATCCAGAAAATACGCTTAAAACCTCTACCCCCTGCCACGCCGACACCCTCACTTCTTTTGAACTATACACATTTAGCCGCAAAGAGTCAATCCATTAATCGAAGAACCTTGCTTGTCGTTCTAGGGCCTACCTACACAGGTGTAGGTGAAACCGTGCCTCTTCGCCTCCGCGGGTTCATAGATGTTCCGGAGGTCTATTAATACGGGCGCCTTTAACAGCTCCTTGACTCTCTTCAGATCGAGCATCCTGAACTGGTTCCATTCGGTCAGTATGACGAGGGCGTCGCACCCCTCCGCCGTTTCATAGGCATCGTTACAGTAGACGATACCCTCCGGCAGCTCCCTCCTCGCCTCCTCCATTGCCGCCGGATCGTAAGTCCTGATGGCGGCCCCCTCATCGAGGAGGATCCTGACGATATCAATGGCAGGAGACTCCCGTATGTCGTCGGTATTCGGCTTGAAGGCGAGACCGAGGATGCCGACGGTCTTCCCCTTGACTCCCTTCATGGCCGAACGTATCTTCTCAACCATAACCCCCCTCTGCCTCTCGTTCACCCTGATTACGGCCTCAACGATCTCAAAGGTACAGCCGTGCTCCTTGGCAATCCTCGCAATGGCCGAGGTGTCTTTCGGAAAACAGGAGCCGCCGTAACCAGGCCCCGGGTGGAGAAACTTGGAACCTATTCTCTTGTCGAGCCCCATTCCCTTGGCCAGGACGTGGACATCGGCGCCAACTTCCTCGCATATCCTCGCCATTTCGTTGATATAGGAGACTTTTGTCGCAAGGAAGGCGTTGGAGGCGTACTTTATCATCTCCGCCGTTTCTACATTGGTGATCACAAAGGGGGCCTCCAGCAGATAGAGAGGAGCGTAGAGGTCCTTAAGGATGGCTATTGCCTGTTCACTCGTGGCGCCCAGAACCACCCTATTGGGTCTCATGAAATCCTCTATGGCAGAGCCCTCCCTCAGAAATTCCGGATTAGAGGCCACATCGAAGAGGCCGTCCCCGTCCCTCTCATCCATGATTATTCTTTCGATAATCTTCCCTGTCCCGACAGGGACGGTACTCTTGGTAACGACCACCTTATAACCGTTGAGGTTCTTCGCAATCGTCCGCGCCACCTCCTCCACATAGGAGAGGTCGGCGGAGCCGTCGTCTCTCGACGGCGTACCGACGGCAATAAAGACTACGAGAGACCTCTTTATCACATCAGAGATATCGGTGGAGAAGCTCAGCCGCCCCACCTCACCGTTCTTCTTGACGAGCTCCTCGAGACCGGGCTCATAAATGGGTATTCGCCCCTCTCTGAGCATCCCTATCTTTCTTTCGTCTTTGTCGACACAGACGACGTTCAGACCGAAATCCGCAAAGCACGCCCCCGTCACCAGCCCGACATACCCCGTCCCGATAACACATATATTCATTGAAAAAAGACCTCCTCTTCCTTTATCTGCTTAGCCCCTCCATCAACCTCTCTCAAAGCAACGAACCGTCTCCGCCAAGCCCTGCTCAAGGGAAACCTTCGGACTCCACCCGAGAATGGCCTCGGCCCTCCTCCAATCGATTACGCTCCTCCGCTGCTCCCCCTCCTTTGCCGGGCCGTGCTTCTCGCCGCACTTCGCCTCTGTCAGGGCAACAAGCCTCCTGAAGAGGGTGTTTACATCCGTCTCCAAGGCCGTCCCTATATTAAAGGCGCCGTTCTCACCGGTCGTCAGGGCAAGACCATTCGCATCGACAACATCCCCCACATAGACATAATCCCTCGTCTGGCCTCCGTCTCCGTTAATCAACGGCTGCTCCCCGCACACCATCCTCTCGGTAAAGATGGCCACCACCCCAGCCTCGCCGTGAGGGTTCTGACGTGGACCGTACACATTGGCGTACCTGAGCGCTACATACTCCAGGCCGTGGATTTCCTTATAGTAGAAGAGATATTTTTCGCAGGCAAGCTTCGATATTCCG
>JBHHXU010000261.1:0-3034 GCA_046757185.1 Thermodesulfobacteriota bacterium | reverse complement strand
ACTCACCTCCCGCAGGGGGCACAGCATTACGAACGGACATGTGGCGAGCATGGCAAGGAGATATCACGCGAAGATGGTGCTCAATACCGATTCCCATGCGCCGTCGGACCTCATTAACAGTGGCCTCGCAAAGAAGATAATACAGGGTACAGGACTGAGTGGAAGTGAGTATAATACTGCCAAGAATAACTCTCAAGAACTGGTTAGAAAAGCCTTTAAATAAAAGCTTTTTTGTCCTCCTCCTGCTTATAATCACAGGCTGTGCATCCCTGCCGGTAAAGGAGACAGCCACCCCCTGGGAGACCCACCTCTTTAATCAGGGAAGGACCAATTCAACAGAGGAGACGGTCCGATTTCCCCTTAAACGTAACGGTATATACTACGGCATATGGGCTTTGGCTGACCTTGTGCACCCCTACGATTCAATCCGCTCCTCATCACCCACAATGAAAGGGGATATCATCTATCTCGGTAACGGCAACAAGCGATTCTATGCGATTGACTACGTGAAAAAAGAGATGGTGTGGTACATTAATACAACAGGCCATATAGATACCTCAGCCACCCTGGACGGTGATGCACTCTTTTTTGGCACAGGGGACGGAGTAATCTATGCAATCAATAGAGGCAACGGTGAGGAGATGTGGAGGTTTGAGGCAAAGGCTGAAGTGCTCTCATCGCCGCTCGTCGTTGATGACATGCTCTATGTTGCATCGGCGGACGACAGGCTTTACTGCCTTGACAAAAAGACAGGAAAGGCGCACTGGCAGTACGGGAGGGGCGGCGTCCGGCATATCGGCAGCAGGATAATGGCATCTCCGGCAGGGGGTGGGGGGAGGGTTTATCATATCTTTTCAGACGGTTACCTTCTCTCATTCGACGGGCGGACAGGAAGGGTGGTGTGGGAGCGACGCATGTTCGAACCTTCTTTACCCAATGTCGTTAGGGGACGTAAAACGCCCCTCATCACGGGTGACAGCCTGTTTATCATCGATAGAGAGGGGGTCGTTACACAAATCGACAGGGAGAACGGGGAGTTACTGGGGAGATATGATCAACTCAAGGCCATCGATTTTCTCGCGCGGGATGACACGCTTTTTCTTATGGGCAAAGACAGTATAGCGGCGGTAGAGCTTGAGAGTGGGGATATACGGTGGCAGCAGGGGCTTGATGGTGTTTCGCCCCTCTCAACCTTTGGGGCAGGTGGCTTTATCTTTGTCCTTTCAAACCGGGAAACAAAGCCATTGGGTCTGAACCTCTTCTCGGAGAAAAGGGGACGCATTGAGGTATTTCATTCCAGTGATGGCCGCCGGCAAATCGTCGATGAGTTCGATTCAACAATAACCGCTAATGCCGTCTTCTCGAAAACCCACCTTATAGTCGTCGCAGATGAGGGGTTTCTCGTCATCTATTCGCAAGATTAATAGTATGTCCTATAAGCTCCACATAGCTGTTATATGGCATATGCATCAGCCATATTATAAAGATCTTGCTTCAGGTGAATATCTTCTCCCCTGGGTACGTTTACATGCTATTAAGGATTATTATGATATGCCCCTCCTCCTCGATGAATTTCCTGGTATAAGGCAGACATTTAATCTTGTTCCTTCACTTCTTGCCCAGATTGAGGATTATGGGAAAGGCGAGGGGAGAGATGTTTTTATGGGGGTATCTCAAAAACCGGCATCTGACTTAACTGAGACCGACAAGGAATTCATCCTCTCCAATTTCTTCCTCGCCCATTGGGAAAATATGGTCAAACCCCTCCCGAGGTATTGGGAATTGCTCCATAAGAGGGGTCTTGCCTTCAACAGGGATGAGATGAGAGAGATGATAAGGTTCTTTTCGGAGAGCGACTTCAGAGACTTACAGGTTCTCTTTAACCTCTCCTGGTTTGATCCTTCGATCCTTAAAACCCACCCTTTCCTTGCGTCCATGGTAGAAAAGGGGAGCATGTTTGAAGAGGGTGACAAGGAGATGCTCTTTAAAACAGAGAGGGAGATTATCGCTCAGGTTATTCCAAATTACAGGAGATTGATGGAGGAGGGGAAGGCGGAATTGACCACCACACCTTTCTATCACCCCATACTGCCTCTTCTCTGCAATACCAATATCGCATCACAGGCTCTTCCCCATGCTACGCTTCCCGCGCCCCCCTTCATTCACCCGGAAGATGCAAGGCTTCAGGTGGAGAGGGCGGTCAATTACCATCACAACCTCTTCGGGTGTGCGCCAAGGGGGATGTGGCCCTCTGAGGGGTCGGTCAGTGAAGAGGCGCTGGGTATCATTGCCTCACAGGGGATAGAGTGGGTGGCGACAGATGAGGAGATACTCGAAGCATCGACAGGAGTGAGAGTAAAAAGGGGACACAGTGGTCGCTTGATGAACCCGGAATTTCTCTATAAACCGTACGTTTTTGAAGCCGATGAGAATGATATTGCCGTCATATTCAGGGACCATAACCTCTCTGACCGCATCGGTTTTGTCTACCAATCCTGGCAGGCCGTCACTGCGGCAAAGGACTTCATAGAGAGGCTTCATCATATAAGAACGGCACTCGGTGAGAAAAACAGGGGGGGAGAGTACCTTGTTCCGGTCATCCTCGATGGTGAAAACTGCTGGGAACACTACAAAAACGACGGAAGGGACTTCCTGACGGCCCTCTATGAGATGATCGAAGGTGACCCCCTCCTTGAGATGGTAACGGTTTCGGAACATCTCAAGGAGCACCCGCCATCTACGAGGCTTGACACCGTTTTTCCGGGCTCCTGGATCAACCACAACTTCAAGATATGGATAGGGCATGAAGAGGATAACAGGGCCTGGGAGTACCTCAGGACTGCGAGGGACACCCTTATCGCCGCCGAAAAGGATGGAAGAGTAGAGAAGGAGACTCTCGAAAGGGCGTGGGAGAACATCTACATTGCCGAGGGGAGCGATTGGTGCTGGTGGTATGGTGATGAAAACAGTACCGAAAATGATACGGAATTCGATATCCTCTTCAGAAAGAACCTCATCAATGTCTATACCCTTC
>JBHHXU010000260.1:0-3038 GCA_046757185.1 Thermodesulfobacteriota bacterium | reverse complement strand
GCCGTGTTCAGGTCGATGCCAGGCGGACCGTTCCTGTAGAAGGTATTGAAGGTGAGGAGCTTCTTCCTGTCTCCGAGGGGTATCCAGCTCACGTAGAGGGGGTCCCGGTCGGGAAGGAACTTCAACCGGTACTCTACCTCCCTCCCCCCCGCGTTTATCCCATAGACAACGTCCTTACCGGCGGTCAGTGGCGGCGACCTGCCGTCGACCACATAGGCCATATGCTTCGGGTGTCCCACGGTGCGGTAATACCTCGGCGATGTATCTGAATGGCACGGGTACGGCTCATTTGAACGCTCGGCA
Source organism: Thermodesulfobacteriota bacterium (assembly GCA_046757185.1). Taxonomy (GTDB): domain Bacteria; phylum Desulfobacterota; class GWC2-55-46; order S146-70; family JAUXIU01; genus JBHHTR01. The sequence continues at coordinate 2,735 of JBHHXU010000260.1, read as the reverse complement.
AAACAGACCGGAATACGGTTGTCTTCGGGCCACGGGACATCCCTGCCGATGAGATAGGACCTGAAGTGGTTGTGCTGTGCGAGAAGGAGGACGATGGGCCTCTCACGCTCGTCGAGGACAATCTGGACGGCGCCATGTATGTCCAGCTCATGGAAACGGACCGGGTCGGCGATCACCCGCATGAGGCTCTCCCGCACAAAGCCCAAACGTGCCGGGAGACCGCTGAAGGGGAAGGGGAAGGTGTACTTCAGGACGATGATGGGGAGCGCTCTCCTCCCTTCTCCCGTCCGCAAGCTCGCCTCCTCCCTGTAGACCCTCCCATAGCCGGTGGCGGTGTAGCCGTTACAGTCACCCTCACACGGGTATAGAGGGCCCGTGTAGTCGAGGTAGTACCGCCTCTCCCGCTCAATCCGCTTCAGGTACTCCCTCGACGGCGCTTCTTTGATCACCTTACCATTCCGGCTCTCATCCCTCACCACCGTCCTGGGGAGGTAGAACCCGTAGAAGTCGACGGGGAGCAACCCTTTCGGGGAGACGATGACCCTCGGCCTGAACCTCTCCAGGAGGAGCCTGTCCGACTCCGCCGTCTCCCTGCCGAAGTCGTCGGGGCTTTCCTCGGAGGTGGGGTAGGTGAGGGCGAGGAGCCACGACCTGTGCCGCTCGTCCCACTCCTCTTCACCCCCGTGGAGGGCGGTCGCCGTCAGGAGGATAGAGAGGGCCAGCGCCGGTGGGATCAGAGGGGTAAGACGGGTTGTGAAGCGACGGGGGCGCGTAAAGTCCATGAGGCCCATATCAGACCACCTTTTTCATTCGAACCCGTCAGTATATCACAACCTCCCCCTCAGCAGCACCCCGGCGCGCACGATTCATCCCTCTCTGCTTCAGGGTCCATGACGGTGAACATCGCGTCGTAGGGCGGTTTCCTCAGTTTGGCAGCCGTATCGGTGCAGACCTCCACCGCCACCCCCCTGGGGAAGATATGCTCCTCGTCATCGATGACGGAGCTGAATGGCCCCTTATAAACCGCCTGATGCCCCCTGTAGAGGCACTCATCCCCCTTAACGAACTTGTGGCCCTGAAAGGTTATGGAGTCGAAACGTATCCCCTCCACCTCCCGGTAGAGGGTCGTCGAGAGGAGGGTTGTCCCGTAGAAGCCCGCCTCCGCTGCATACCGGATAAACTCCTCGACGGTCAGCGCCCCGGAGATGCACTCGCCCCAGAGCTCTCTGTCTCGTCGCATGGCGGCGGGTACGGGCCTGTCAGAGACGATGTCGGAGATGACAAAGCGTCCTCCGTCCTTTAGTACCCGGTATATCTCCCTGAAGACCTTCCTCTTGTCGACGGAGAGGTTGATAACACAGTTAGAGGTCACCAGGTCAACGGCATCGCCATCGAAAGGTATCTCTTCGAGAACCCCCTTCCTGAACTCAACATTGTTGTAGCCGAGGTTCTCCACGACCTTCGCCCTGTTCTCCTGGGCCCTTTTAAGCATCTCTTCGGTCATGTCGATGCCGATGACCCTTCCCGACGGCCCCGTCAGTTTTGCGGCGATGAAACAGTCGATTCCGCCGCCAGACCCAAGATCGAGCATCGTCTCCCCCGCTTGAATCTTCGCCTGGGAGACGGGGCTGCCGCAGCCGTAGGAGATATCAAGGGCCTCCTTCGGGATGTGATCGGTGTCTACCCTTTCATAGATGGTGGGGCAGCAGAGGGACGGTTGGGGCGCCTCGGCGGCCTTGCCGTAAAAAGACGCCACATCGTCCCGCGTTATATCACCGGTTTCGTCAGCGTCTTGAGCATCGGGGACCTCTTGACTGACTTCTTCACTCACAGGGGGAGTGTTGGAGCAGCAGAGCCCGGCGGTGCGGCAGGTGTAGCAGGCGGGCGACTCCATCACGTAGGCCGTGAGGCTCTCACCCAGGGTGGTCCCCATCCTGGCCTTCGGGTCGTCAATGAGAATGGGGCAGACGTAGACCCCCTCGGCGGTGACCATCCGGCAGTAGGAGCACTGGAGGTTGGCCATCGGGAACTCCTTGAAGCAGTTCTCCGTCACCCGCTCATCGTCCTTGTAGGGGCGGATAGTCTCCACGGCCCGTCCGAGGTAGAGGGTGGGGAGGGCCTTGATCTGCGGCTCTGCCGCGCCGAGCCCCTTGAGCCACGACCTGAATCCGGCTTCGGATGTCTTCCCCCCCTCTCCCAGCTTTGTGGTGGTGATGATCGGATTGAACCCGGCGGCAATGAGGTTCTTGATCCCACTTGTCGCCCTTTGCAGGGAGCCCTTCCCCCGGACCGCGTCGTTCTCCTCCTCATCGGGGCTCTCGATACTTACCCTGAAGGTGAGTAAGTGTGCCGATTTTGTGCTCAGCTCCCGGAGCATCGACGCGATTTCGGAGGTGATGAGTGTCGCGTTCGTCAGGACAGTGATGTCGCCACACGCAAGGGTATCCTCTATGATGCCGGGTAGCTCCCTGCTCAGGAACGGCTCGCCACCGGTGAGGTAGAACTCTTTCACCCCGTACCCCCTCGCCTCATCGAGATAACCCTTTACCATATCTCTCGACATCATACTGTGATTTGTGACGTTTGGTCCACACCCGATGAAGCAGTGCCTGCACTCCAGGTTGCAGAGCGTCCCCGACACCTGAAACCAGAGGGTGGTCAGATCTATAAGCGGAACCTGCGGTATTTTAACCTGTGGCATTGACATGTCGTGTAACTCCTCCTTCTATTGATTA
>JBHHXU010000259.1:0-3046 GCA_046757185.1 Thermodesulfobacteriota bacterium | reverse complement strand
AAATAAAGCTGGAAGTATGGGTTCATCCAGACCGGTTTTACAACGGATTCTTCAAGGCATCCCTCCGTGGTGGTTTCTATACGTCAAAGGAGGCGATAGAGGAGGCCCTTGAGGCCACGGAGCGCTCACCCTATCTGTTGTATTCCAGAGAGATAGATTTATTACGTTAAGCCATCAATATGGTAAGGAAAAAAGGAGGGCGGCGGCCTCTCTTCTCGTTTGCCCCCCTCTTTCTTCATCCGGCCCCTGTTTTTGTTCAGCCTTTCTCCCTTTCATGAGTGAGTGCCTCTCCGATGGCACGGGAGTAGGGGCTCTCATTGAGTTCTTCAATGTTCAGCTTGCGGCGCCAGTTCGGATGCTGGTTCGTCGTTCCGGGTATGTTCGCCTGTTCCCTCTGATTGAGGAGCTCTTCCAGCTGCACCATCTGGATACTACACGGTGTTCTCGCAAGGTATGTATGGACAGCGGTCGAAAGCCCCACCGTCATCTCAGGTGCGGAGGCGGGGTCGGTCGTTACCCCTGCGGGGAGGAGCCCCTCCCGCTCAAGGGCGGTGAGGAGGAGGCCCCTGTCGCGTAGCCTCGATGAGAGCTGATTGTTGTATGCCTCCTCTGAAGGATAGAGGTTCATTTCCCGGCGGAGGGAGAGGTCGGTACCCTCCCAGTACCCTCGCAGGGTTGGCAGGTCGTGGGTGCTCACCGAAACGAGGGCGTCGGTCGGGTAGTCGCGGGGCCCCCTGAAATCACCCTCCCACTCCTTTTCAAAATAGAAGAGCTTGTACGAAAGTATACCCCTGCGCGCCATCCCCTCCCGGACGGCGTCGGGAACCGTTCCGAGGTCCTCCCCTATGACGAGGCATCTGTTCTTTACACTCTCGAGAGCGACAATACCGAGAAGCTCTTCAAAATGGAAGTGGATATAGGCCCCCTCACTGCCGGGAGTATCGGGAGGGATGCAGAAGAGGCGCATGAGCGCCATGATGTGGTCTATCCTGATCGCACCGGCATGGCGCATGCTGTGGCGGAGGGTTTCGATAAACGGGGTGTAGCCCCTCTGTCGGAGACGGTGGGGAATGATCGGTGGAAGCCCCCAGTTCTGGCCGTTGAGATTGAAATCGTCGGGAGGGGCGCCGATACTCATGTCGAGGGCGTAGATGTCTTGGTATGCCCACGCCTCGGCCCCTCCCCGGTCAATACTCACCGCAAGGTCGAGGTAGAGGCCGACGGGCAGGTGGTTGCCCAGGCAGCATAGCCCTACCTGATGGAGCTGACGGTCCGCCTCCCACTGAAGATAGAGATAGAACTCGACCCTCTCCCGGTGCCTCTCCTCGAACTCCTTCACCTCCCTGCTCTCCGGATTGCGATACGGCGCAGGCCAGACAGGCCACCCCCATGTTGCTTTATCCTTCTCGAAAAAGTGCTCCTGCAGCGCCTCGAAGAGGGCAAAGCGCTTCATCGGCTCTCCCCCATGAGCGATAAATCGCTGGAAGTCCCTCCCCCGCTCCGTCTCCTGCAGAAGATGATTCCTGTGGAAGGAGCGGTAGAGCATATCGAGTATGGTGAGTTTTATATCCGTCACCTCTCGATAGTCAACCAGGTTGTTTCTGCGTACCCCTTCAAGGCGTGACTGAAAGGGGGGGGTGCTCACAAGGTCACACACCTCTCCGCACTCGGCAAAGTCCGGTATGGCCTCGATATCGAGGTAGAGCAGGTTAAGGAGTTGACGGCTTGAGGGGGAGTAGGGGCTTGCATGGGACGGATTGTGGGGGAAGAGGCCGTGGAGAGGATTGACTCCGATGATGCCGCCGCCCCTTTCGGCACACCACTTCACCAGGCTGGCGAGGTCGGTAAAGTCGCCTATGCCCCAGTTGCGTCCCGACGCGAGGCCGTAGAGTTGTGCCGCAACCCCCCAGGTGCGCCCCCCTTCGGCAAGAAGAGGAGGCAAGTAGCAGCGGGTCGGGGTGAGGATGATGGTTGCTCTCTCCCGATGCGGGTTCTCTTTGTCGCTTCCGGCAAGGATAAAACGGTGGTAACCGTAACCGGGCATGAGGGGAAGAAAGAGGGCGTACCGGTCGATGATGGCGCCGTGAAAACCCCTGCTTTCCAGGCGTTCCAAATCGATCGGTCTAAAGTGCCCCTCATGACGGGAGCCGTTCTCCTCATCAAGGAACCAGGTGAATTGTCTCTGTTCCTCCGCCCGTGGTATTCTCAGTGTGACGGCAATGGGCCTCTCTGTTTCACCCGCTACAGAGACAGGGTCCAGGCGGTTTCTCCAGAGGCGGAACGTTTCATCCTCAAGGACGGCCTCGGCAGTGTCGGGATTATCGATGTCTACCCCCATTGCCCTGAGGAGGGTGAGGAGGGTCTTCTCCGGTACGACGTGTCGGTTGCCCCAGATATCGGTATACTCGAGTTCAATGCCGAAGAGGGCGGCGAGTGATTCAAATGGGTTGTGACTGTTCATCGTTTTTCAACCTCGTCTCTATTGCTGTTCGATGGGGACGTGGCGCCTGGTTAAAAACTCATTTACAAGGCGACATTATATTATCTGAGGTTCAAAAAAGTCTGGCTGGAAAGACCTCGCTTGTACACATAGTTCTTCCTTCCTATTCAAATGCAGGTTCCGGCAGTTCTACACTCCATTCCATAACCCTTCTGATTATCTTCTATCGCAGGCGTTTTGAAACCTCTTATGTCTATCCGGTCGAATATTTTCGAAAATACTCCGGCTGGATGACCCCTGGAAAGTCACTCATCAAGGCTGGGTGGGAAGTAAAAAGAGCTGTTCCTGGTCATACGACCTGTAGGGCGTGCGACAACCTCCGTAACGTATTTACTAAATACTTTCAACAGGTTGAAATCTATCACATGGCTTTGCTAATAACAAGTATTTAGACAAGCTCATCGTGCCATCTTTACAGGCAGCTCGACATGTCGCGCCTTCTATGCTCTGCCTTGCAGACGGATTGGTTCTGCACTAGAAAGATTGCAGTTGACTCATTAATCATATGACCATAGTATATCCCAAAACAGAGGGCGACGTATGAAG
>JBHHXU010000258.1:0-3048 GCA_046757185.1 Thermodesulfobacteriota bacterium | reverse complement strand
TAGCGGCCTCCTCGCTGAATTCCCTATGCTCGGGGACTGTCTTCGTACCGCACCGCATAGACGGGACAAGATGTCCGGTACCTACGCGGAACATCCTACTTTACTGCCCCCTGATCTCACAGAGGCATACGTGATTTAATGTATTCTACATTGTCTCATTTATCCTTCTGCGGAGGTTCTCCCTGCGCCGGTAAATCGAGCGGACGACCTCTGCGGAAAAAGCCCTCCACGGATCGCACTCTCCATCAACAAACCCTTTGATTCGTTCGTAAAGGGGATTTGTCTCCTCTCCCGTATGAGTTGCGTTCATCACCTCTACCGAATTCTTTTCAGATACGGCAGTTTCATTATACATGCGAATCGAGGCCGCATTGAGGTCGTCGTCGATCAGCACCACCGAACCACCTTTGAATTTCTGGGGCTCAATAGACTCAACGACCCAGCCGCCGGTGTTGTATACATTCACCCACCGCGGGAAGTTCCTGAAGTTCCTGTCCTCCTCAAAAGGCTTGTGAGTATGGCCTATGACAAGGGTAACGTCCCTCGGCTTATTGCCGCTCCTTTCATCCATTATCTGCTTCCACAGGGGACCTGCCGTATAGGTATTCAGTCCCTTTTCCGCCTCCTCGCTCAGCGGTGCATCTCTATGGGCACGCTCGGCTCCGGCAAACCTTTCCGACAGGTAGTTGAGTCCCCACTCCAGAAACTTCGCCTCCATCCTGTCGCCCCAACCGGGCAGGTCGTATCTTTCCGCAATGCTCCTGGAGAGGGTCTTGATGAGCTTCGCACGAGCCTTCTTGTCGTGGAGTTTTTCGTAGATGACTTCCACGTCCTGACCGGCCGTTCCGGATCGTCCCATCGCCGACCAGAAGAAGTCGATCCAGGCGAAGTTCTCCGCCTCGATCTCCTGTACGGTGTCGGCTTCCTCCTGCTCCGGAAAAACCATGCTCTTTACCGTGCTCATCAGGTAGTAGAGCGGTTCTATGTAGTGTCCGTGATGGAAGATGACACACCTTTCAGACTCCTTCCTGAAGTGTCCGAAGTTCGGGTACGCTACGTTTATCTCGAAATCCCTCAGATGTTTATATCTCTGCACCAGCCTGGTAAGGAAGTATGATGGTATGTAGTGGGTTTTCTTTTCCATGAACATCTTCGACGTGTGACGGGGTATGGCGAGAGGATCCCCGGGCTTCGTGCTGTTTTTGATGAAGTTTACATACTGGGTTTCTCTGGCGGTTTCCCAGAGGTGGTGGTCGTGGTTGCCGGGAACATAGACTATACTGCCGAAGAGCCGGTCCGCCTTCTTTACCGGCATGACCAGCTCGATGAAACGTTCGAAGGCCATGGCCGCTTCATTGGTAGTGGCAAGGGCCATTTCCAGGATGTCACCAATAAGAACCAGTGTCGGTTTCTTTGCAGGCTTCTCCTTTTCCAGTATAAGGTGTCGCAGGCAGGCCACCAGGTGTTTCATGACCGGGCTCGCCTTGGAGGGGTCGGTCTCCCTGCTGGCAGTCTTCAGGTTGGTTAAGAGACTATCCTCTTCTCCGAGGTGCATGTCGGATAAGCATATATAACGGATTTCAGCCATTGTTCCGCCTCCTTTGCCATGTTGTCAAACGGTTCATAATATGCTGCGAATGTATTTAAAACAAAAAAGCCTTCAAGAGTCTAAACCCGACTCGAAGGCTTTTGCTTGACAGTTTTTTTTGAGGTTTTAAGCTTTGGCACATCCCTGTTGCCTCCGGGAATAAACGGCAATTATCGACTTCCTGTCGTGATCTCCCATATTCTATTTCTTTAAATGGAAAAAACAACTATCTTTTCGGACAGGTTTGGTAAGATAAGAACCCAGGCTTTTTTGCGTGCAACTATATACCCCTTCGTCAGGGAGGTCAAGCCTGATATATTGAATCGAATAATCAAAAATACAACCCCTATGTTGACAAATTACACTTGGCAACCATCTCTCCCGGTATCTCCCCCTCACGCAGAACCACTGCCTTACCGCCCGTAACATCGACAACGGTGGAGCCGAGCCTGCCCGATAACCGTCCCCCGTCGAGGATGAGGTCAAGGCAGTCATCGAAGTAGTCGGCGACCTCTTCCGCTGTTACGGGGCTCTTCTTTCCGGTTGGGTTTGCGCTTGTGGTGGTGAGGGGTCTATCTATGGTGTCGAGAAGTTTCTGAGTAATCGGATTACTCGACACCCTGACGCCGACCTTTCCGGTACCGGCGGTGAGGAGTGCAGGGAGTTGGTGAGACGCCCTGAATACGATGGTGAGTGGTCCGGGCCAGAATTGCTTTATGAGACCTTCCGCTGCGGGAGGGACCGCCGTTACAACCTGCCGCAAAATGGCTTGATCCTTCGCGAGGATGGATATCGGTTTGTCGAAGCCACGCCCCTTGAGTGCGAAGAGCCGTTTCACGGCATCTTCGTTATACGGGTCGGCGCCGAGACCGTAGAAGGTCTCCGTCGGGTAGGCGATGATGCCGCCCTGCTCAACAATCTTCTTCGCCTGTGCGAGGGCCTCAGGAGCGTCGGCCTTTAAAACCTCCACATCCTCTCTCAACTTCTCCCGAGCTTCTTCGCCTTCTCTTCAACCCCTTTCGCCAGCTCCACCTTGTAGGCGGCCAGCTTATCCCTGAGCCTCTTATCGCTCACGGCAAGTATCTGGACGGCGAAAACGCCCGCGTTCCGTGCCCCCGCCTTTCCGATGGCCATCGTTGCGACGGGGATGCCGCCCGGCATCTGTACCGTGGAGAGGAGTGCGTCGAGCCCCTTCAGGGGCGATGAATCGATGGGGACGCCGATGACCGGGAGGGTCGTCTCGGCCGCAACGACGCCGGCGAGGTGGGCGGCGTTCCCGGCGCCGGCGATGATGACCTTGAGGCCCCGCTTCTCCGCACTCCTCGTGTACTCCGATGTCCTTGCGGGGGAACGGTGGGCCGATGAAACGGTTATCTCAAAAGGGACACCGAACTGCTTTAGAATCTTTGTTGTCTCCTCCATCACGGGGAGGTCGGAGTCGCTCCCCATGAGTATGCCTA
>JBHHXU010000257.1:0-3062 GCA_046757185.1 Thermodesulfobacteriota bacterium | reverse complement strand
ACCGTCAAAGCTGAAGCTGTAACCCGGCAGTTTGATATAGCTCCCCTCAATGGCCGTCTCACTCCGGGCAGCCAACGGAAGAGCAAAGAGGATACAAAATATGATTATCGTACCTGTTCTTCTTATGTTCATCTTAATCCTCCCACATCCGTTTGTGATTGATCTTTCCCCTGTAGGCAGGGTAATTGAAATCGGGACTGTTGTTCTCTGTATGGCACCTCAGGCAGGTCGCTTCGCCCACCCTTCTCATCGGTTTATAGAAGTCGGCAACATGGCCGGCGCCCTGGCCGTGGCACACCTCGCACTGGACATTGGCAAGTCCCGGCGTCGTCTCAAAGCTGTGGAACCCCCCCTCCTCCCCAAAGCCGACGACATGACACCGGATGCACTCCGGGTCGCCCGTCTTCCCCACCTCTTCAAGGACACTCCATGCCCGTGAATGGCTACTCTTCTTCCAATCATCAACATAGGACTGATGACATTCAGCACACCTGGAGACACCGACAAAAGGGCTCTCATCAGTGGGCTTATAGCTTTTCTTGAGGAGTATCGCGACCTTCTCGTTGTATCTATCGAGAACCGCCCTGACGGAGGGACTCTCCTCCACCTCCACGTCGAGGATTTGCCATCGATGCTCGACACCGATCGGTTCCCCCTTATCATCCACGGTAAGCTTTATTACCCCCAGCCGTTCCCCTCTCGGGTATCCGGAAACCACCACGGCGCCATCCTTCCACCTGGGAGTTTCAAGGAGCTCACCAGACGAGAGGATTACGACATCCCACCCCTCGACACTCTGCAACTCGTCAAAGAAGGCATCGGCGAGAAGGATATTGATTGCCCCCTCCACCTGCCCCTCTCGATCGATACTCAGGTTTATGGAGAGTCTCCCCCGCTCAAGAGTGATTGATCGCTGGAATCCGTCAATGCCGGAGAGGGCCGGGAGGTCCACTTTTTCCAACAGCCCTGAGATGAATCCATCCGGATAGAGGTGTTCATTCCAGCCAAGGGCTACCGCGTCGTACCCCATAACGGCAAGGGCCTCTATCATCGCCTCCGCCTTGAGCCTCCCCTGAGGGGTATCCTCACCCAGGAAGTTGCCCGCCTCTACAATGACGGAGGGGGAAAGGGTCTTGCCCTGACTTTCAATAAAACCGCCCCTCCTCACAACCCCACCAAAATCGGTCTTCGGGGAACAACCGCACGGCTCCAGTTCCCCCTCAACTCCACCGGTGTAGAGTATATGGAGATGTTGTGTCCGGGCGGAGGAGACACCTTTAAAGAAAAGAAAACAAAAAAGGGTAAAAGCAATGAGAGCCCTTTTCATAATCATTAGCCGCTCTCGTAACGGAGTTCCCCTCAGGTGAAAGGGGAAGAGTATGAAATATGACGGTATACCAATTCCCTCAGTGTGAAGGAGAGTCGTGCCCTCCTGAGTCATCACCCTCATTAACGGGCGCCTCGAACCTTACCGTAATAGTGGAGGACTCATCGTTCCGCACTATCCCCATCACCGCCTCGTCACCAAACTCCTTCAAACCGACGAGATACTGTACATCAGAGACATCCGTTACGGACTCGCCATCGAAGCTCTCGATAGCATCACCCTTCCTGACCCCCCCCCGGTCGGCTGCGGAGCCGGGAACCACGGCAACAATCTCGACCCTCCCCTCCTTCTTATGGAGCTGGACACCCAGTCTCGGCCTTGTATTCTCGACCCTTTCATACCCTGTCGCCCAGACGAAGTCGGCCAGATGGAGGGGGGCGGAGGGAAGCTCAACATCGAGGAGCTTTACCCCCTTCTCCTTCGCAAGCTTTTTATCCCCGGTGATTGTGGGGGAGATGGGGAGGATCGTCGTATACGGCAGCGATAGCCGGCGAAAGACCCTCTTCGGGATACCGTAGCCGTAATTGATATGCCCCCCCCCGCTCAGCACCACCATTCGTCTCTCTTTCCCCCCCTCCGTCAGGTGACGGGCGATGGTCTCCGCCATCGTCTCCTCCCAGAGGAGCAGCATCCGGTAGAACCTGTCAAAATCTCCCTTCCCATGCCCGTGGCTGTTGTGACTGGGGTCGTAGTAGACAGCCTCCACCATGGCCCGGTGGTAGGGGTCGTTCGGGTCCATCTCAGGGAGAGTGGCGCTGTTAAGCTCACCCTCACCCTCAACACCCCTGTGGTTCAGCGCGATAATCTGCTCCCTCGATGCGTTGAGCGCGATGAGGGGTATCCGCCGCTCCCTCACATACTCAAGGATGTCACGGTAGTAATCGTAATCGATGCCCCAGTTCTTCACCCACTCCTTATAAAACTCCCTCTCGTCTACTTCCCCCGCAACCCACCTGTCGAGCATGGGTTGAGAGGAGTTCCTGAACATCTCCATTCCCACACTGACCGACCCGGGATACTGCTCTTCCAGCGCTTTGATAACCCGCAACTGAACCCGGTGATGTTCGAGATTATCGTGGGCCTCGCCCACATAGACGACCCGCGAACCGTAGAGGTAGGAAAAGAGCTGCCCCTCGGTAACCATAGTCCCTGTCGGGATATGGAGGATAGACCCCTCCTGGAGCCTCTCCAACGGGTAGTAGGGAGACTTCGATGAGAGTTTTGTGTCGAGGGAATAACATCCGGTGACCAGCACCGTAAGACAGAGGGCTAAAAAAAGGTTCCTTCCTTGTTGCATGTATACTATTGCTCCGAGAGGAATATTACCCCCATCGGCAGACACCAACGCCGGTTTGAGCGTGAATTATATATAGTTAGTGTTCATCCGGAAGCTCTAATGGACACTAATGTGGTTTTCAATTCGGAAAGCAGCAATTTTGGGCAAGGTCAAGGAAATCAAGGGGCAGTGGGTCGGCGTACTACTGTACGCCGCACAAGCAAGACCGTAGATTGACGCAGAGATTGCGCAAGAGGGCAATTTCTGGATGAAAACTAAGTAGACAGCAGCGTAGGGTGTCGCGGTACCCGTTGCACGCCAACGGGTTACCGGTAGTGTTGTCCGTACAGGCCAGTAGCTCCAACGGCTAGAGCAGCGGTCTCCAAAACCGCGGGTTGG
>JBHHXU010000256.1:0-3068 GCA_046757185.1 Thermodesulfobacteriota bacterium | reverse complement strand
TGGGCAGATTAACACGAAACCTGCTTAATTCCCCGGAAGTTTGTACATTCAGCAGATGCATCAGGCTGCTCACACAAGAACTGCCGGGGGAGCCTGTCCCCCTTAATCTCTGCCAACATACTATTTTTCTTATAGTATAGTGTTGTTTTACACTGAATGGAATACCTGTCAAACTCCTTTCTCACCCTGATTCTCCGTCACCATAAGCCCCTCTTCCTCATATCACTCCTCTTAAGCCTCCTTGCGATTATGCTTGTTGGAAGGATCGAGCTTAAAACGGATATGCTTGATGTCCTCCCCTCAAAGGAGCCGCGCATAAAGCAGTTCAGGGAGTTTCTTGACGACTTCGGCTCCTCGGACAATCTGATTGTAGTGGTTGAGTCTCTTGACGGAGATGTCCTCGATAACATGGACGCCGTGGAGGAGCTCGCGGGAAGGCTCAAGAAGTCGAGCGCAATTCTCCGTGTTGAGTACAACGCGATAGAGGGCGACTACAGTCATTTGATCGAGAACTTCCCTCTGTTTTTAAACACCGGCGGGATCGAAGCCCTCAAGGAGAGGCTGACCGCCGAAGGGATAGACAAACAACTCAGAAAAAACAGGGAGTTGCTCCTCTCCCCCCTCTCCTCCCCGTTGGACGTGGAGTTGATAAGCCGCGACCCTCTGAACATTCGCTCCATTATGCTCGGTTCACTGCCGCGAAAAGGCCCTTCCACAACCACCGGGTACTATATGAGCAGTGATAACAGGTTCCTTCTCATGATAGTCAAGCCGGCCCGTCCGGCAAGGGACATGAGGTTCATAGCCGATTTTACCAGAGAGGTGGAGCGTATAAAGGCGTCCATTGAGAGGGGTTTCGTCCGGGCGGTACGGATAGGCTTCACCGGTCACTACGCCTTCGCAATGGAGGCCCAGGCATCGCTCAAAAGGGAGCTAACCACAAGCTTCATATTCTCTTCCCTCTTTGTGATATTCCTCTTTCAGGTGGTATACAGGAAGAGGGTCCTCGTCCTGCTCCTTACTGCAACCACCCTCTTTGCCGCCCTCTCCTGCACACTCGCCGTGGCCTACCTCCTCTTCGGGGGGCTTAACCTTGTTTCAAGCATAGTTGCCATAACACTCATACCCATGGGGATAGATTATATAATCCACATCTTCAACTGCTGGGAGGATGAGTATCAACGTGGCGGGAACCCCGGAAAGGCGTTAGAAGTGACATTCAAGCGGGTTCTGCCCGGGGTGGCCCTCGGCGCCTTAACGACCTCCGTGGCATTCCTGAGCATTATTGTCACCGACTTCAAGGGGCTCCACGAGTTCGGGATCATAGCCGGCATCGGGGTGATGTTCTGCCTCCTGGCGACTATTCTTTTAATGGGTTCGGCCCTCATATGGTTTGCCCCGTTCCTCCTCTCGCCAGCCAAGCGGTGGAGAGGGATGAGTGGCCTTACCAACGCCGTCATTAAAAGGAGAGGGGTTGTAGTTTCAACCGCTGTTGTGGTTTTTGTCGTATCGCTCCTCTGGATTCCATCGGTGCGTTTCAACTCCGACCCGGAAACGCTCGGCATCAGGGACAGCCCGGCGATATCGCTCCAGAAAAGGGTTGCGGATATTTTTTTGAAGAGCGGCGCCCCTCTCATAGCGGTTGTTCATGATGATGACGACGAAGGGCTCATTGCACGTTACGACGCCATGGAGGAGAGTCTCGAGTCACTCGAGGAGGAAGGAACCATAAAAGGATACTCATCTCTCCGATTTTTCCTCCCTTCACCTTCCCGGCAAACGGCTTCCATCAAAATACTGACCGAGTTGAGGAGTTCCGCCAGCAGGCTGAAAGAAAATTTTGTTCAAGGGCTCAGGACTCACGGCTTCACGGTGAATAGTTATATGGAAGAGTACATCGAAAGGCTCGACCGGGTCATTAACCTGAGGGAACCGGTGGGACTCGATGCCCTGTCGAAAATGGGGAGCGATAAAACTGAAATGTTTTACAACAGGGAGCGACATCGTATCGCCGCATATCTATATCCACCGGAGGGCAAATGGAACGACGCCTCCATAACAAGGGTATCGAGCCGCCTTGCCGCGATCGGACCGGGACTCACCATTACCGGCGCTCCGATCATGCTGAGGGAGCTGAAAGGCGCAATAATTGAGGACAGCATTGTGGCGGCTCTGATTACCTTCGCGATCATATCGTTTCTCGTCTACCTCCACTTCCGGAGCGTACGGTGGACAGCCGTTATCATAGGGTCCATAACGTGCATATTCATCTTCACCATTGGTCTCATGGGGCTGTTCGGCATACCGTTTAATTATATAAACATCGGTGTCATAGCTCTGATCTTCGGCATTGGAGTTGATTACTCCATCTATATCGTTCAGGGATACCTTCAGGAGCGCAAGGAACCCGATGAAGGGCTTGCCAGAACATCGAAATCGATCCTCATGTGCGCACTGACGACAATGGCCGGTTTCGGAACCCTCATGGCCATGAGCTTCAGGGGGATAGCCTCTTTCGGGGAGATTCTGACACTGGGGCTCCTCGTCTGTCTGGCGTCAACACTGGTCTTTCTCCCCGCTGTGATTGCAACCATGGAGTTTAAAGGGGGCTGACCCTTGTCTGAATTCGACTGTATCGTAATCGGTGGGGGTATCGGGGGACTGTGCGCCGCGGGGAGGTTGGCGGCGGAGGGTGTCAATGTCCTGCTGCTGGAAAAAAACCCGACCCCGGGCGGCTACCTTCAGTCCTTCAGGAGAAGGGGGATAACCTTCGATTCAAGCGTTGATTGTTTCAGCGGTTTTGACGCCAGGGGCCCCTTTACCACCCTCCTTCGCTCCCTGGGGGTCGAAGATGAACTCTCGACGGTCACGGTGGACCCTGTCAGAACCAGCGTCTTCCCGGGAATCACCGTGAAGGTCTGGTCGGATGTTGAGCGCTACATCGAGGAGATTAAACGCCTCTTTCCGGGCGACGCAAAGGGAATAGAGTCTCTTTTCGGGGTTCTGAGACTCGTCTACTCGGAGATAGAGGAGTGGGCCGACTCTATAACCGGAATGGAGGAGACTGA
>JBHHXU010000255.1:0-3105 GCA_046757185.1 Thermodesulfobacteriota bacterium | reverse complement strand
CTCGATATCCACAGCGACCATCAGGCTGTCTTTAAGGCAACAAAGGAGGCGGCGAGGCACTGTTCCATCCTCTGTTATGAGGATGTTTCCACACCGAGGGAGTTTGTGGCAAACTATTTTGTCGATATAAGCGGTTATATTGAAGACAAACTGAAACTCATCACCTTTCACAAGACACAGGAGCTCAAGACCTATATGGACCCGGAGGTTATCAAGGGACGCGCCGCCCATCGCGGGCTCCAGTGTGGAGTAACCTACGCCGAGGCCTTCAGTATCTATAGACTCCTGAGATAATGACAGCGGCCTTCCTCGCCATATTTCACTCCTTCGGGCTCGTCATATTTATCCTTGGCCTTCAGGGCCTCTTCTTCCTCCCCCTCACCCTCATCTATGAACTCTGGAAGATAAGGACCCTCCGGGTGATAACCCCTTTCAATGGCAGGGTAAGCATTCTCATCCCCGTCTACAATGAAGAGAAGACGATCAGGGCGACCATCCTCTCCGTCCAGGAGTCTGATTACGAGGATAAGGAGATTATCGTCATCAACGACGGCTCGACGGACGGGACCGAGGATGCCGTCAGAGACCTCATCGACAGGGGGGAGATAACCTATATAACAAAGCCGAACGGGGGGAAGGCCAGCGCCCTGAACAGGGGTGTCGAGGCCGCCACGGGGGAGGTCGTTCTCTTTACCGATGCCGACAGCCTCTTCCTCCCTCAGACGATCCGTCAGATGGTGAGGTGGTTCGGCGACGCCTCCATCGATGCCGTCTGCGGCAACGACATGCCCCTCCACCCCGCTACGCCGATCCAGAAGTTTCTCGCCATCACCACTCATATAGGGACCGGGTTTGTACGGAGGGCCCTCTCCGTCCTCAGGTGCCTCCCCATCATCACCGGAAACCTCGGCGCTATCCGAACCGGTGTCCTGCGGGAGATCGGGGGGTTCATGGAGATATGGGGAGAGGACCTTGAGGTTACCTTCCGCCTCTACAAGAACGGGAGGAGGACGATATTCGATCCCGACCCCAAGGTGGTCGCAGAGTGTCCCGGCACCATTACCGCCCTCTGGAAGCAGCGCATACGGTGGATGAGGAGCTACATAAAGATATCATTCCTCCACAGAGACCTCTTCTTCAACCCGAGATGGCGACCCTTCTCATTCTATCTCCCCATCAACTTCGTCAATATGGCCATCCTCCCCTTTCTTCAGATAGTCATCCTGGCCCTCATACCGTGGGCCTACTTCACTGAGAGGCTCTACTTCATCGATGCCGTGGAGTTCTTGACCTTCCTGGGACTAATCTTTTTCATTATTATCGCCGTCTATAGTATACTCCTGGACAGGGGGTTCAGCGATCTGTTATATCTCCCCTACGGGATTCTCATACTCCCCCTCTCCTACTTCTATAACGTGGTGACGGTCTACTCGTGGTGGAAGGAGATTCAGAAGGCCGAGGAGAGGTGGGAGAAGATAGAGAGGAGAAGGATTGTGACCATAGAGAGAAGGAGGTGGGAGCGGGTGCTCGTGGGCCTGCTCCTGGTTGTCGTATCATCTGCCACGACTTACTACTACCTCGCCTATATGAGGGGCGATAGCTTCAGACCTCCACGCTCATACGAGGCCGCCTTTACCCTCGGTCTCTCCACCCACTTCGATGCCTGGGGCGACTGGAGGGACGCCATGCGTAACCTGCAAAAGCGTCCGATGATAGAGATGACAAGGGCCGTCGGCGTCGGCGCCGGGAGGACCGAGTGGAGTTACTTCAAGTGGAAGGGGCACGAGGAGCACTGGTCCAACCACCAGAAGGGGGCGAAGGAGGACCTCCTCCTCACGGCGACGAGGTTCTTTCACAGAAGGGGGTTCAAGGTTGCCGCCATCGTCGACCTCTATGCCCCGGCCTATATAAGGGAGCACCCTGAGACGGCGTCGGTGAGGTATGACGGCTTGATAAGCCCCGAGCAGGTCGGGTTCATCGATACCGTTGAGGGTGAGTACGGACGGCTTATCATCGAAATGGTCGAGTACATCGCCAGGAATTACCCGGTCGATATTATCAATCTGACCGAGGTCAACTACTACGACTTCTCATACAACGATAACGACCTCCGCTCATACGAGACCTACCACGGAAGGAAGGGGTGGCCGAGGGACGATAAGGGGAATGTCGATAAGGATGACCCGTCCATCTGGGAGTGGCGGTCGGCGCTCATGGAGCGTTATATCAAGCGGGTGGCCGAGGTTGTCCACAGGGAGGGGAGGGAACTCTATGTCGATGTGCCGGTGAGCTGGGTAGACTTCAGCCGTAACGGCAGGGAGTCGGGTCTCGACTACCGGCGGGTGCTGAGACACGCCGACAAGATTATTATCTGGAACTACTTCTATCTTGAAGCTGCGCCTCCGACCGTCTCGGAAGAGCTTTCAAAATACCTTGTGGAAAACTTTGCCATAAACTCCTTCTATGTATCGGTCGGCCTCTGGGGTGATAAGGAACCGGTTGACCCGCTAACATTTGCAGAGGCCATTGCCAGCACCCTGAAGGGGGGGGCGACCCAGATATGGGTAACTCCCGACTACCTCGTGACCGATGAACACTGGAATGAGCTTATCGCATATCTGAAGCAGGAGTGAGTGCGGTGCGTGAGAGGCGGCAGTGGGGGTGAGGTCAGTCTGTTTTTCACTGCTGCCGGTGACAAGACAGGGGAGACGCGCGGTTGTTCTCCTGAACGCAACTCCTTAAGAGGGAGGGTGGATGAAGGTTGGCGCCTATAAGGCAACCGTTGTCGGTATAGTCTTTAATACCCTCCTCTTTGTCCTGAAACTCGTGACGGGCATCATGTCGGGCTCCATCGCCCTCATCTCGGATGCCTTCAACTCCCTTACCGACATCGTGACCTCGGTGGCCATCTTCATCTGTGTCAGGATATCGGATAAGGAGGCGGACGAGGGACACCCCTTCGGCCACACGAGGGCCGAGCCGATAGCTGGTCTCATCGTGGCCATACTGGCCGGCATCCTCGGCTTTGAGATTATCAGGGCCTCCGTCAAGCGGCTTATCTCAGGGAAGGCCCCCTCCATCGGCACCATTACCCTTCTCATACCG
>JBHHXU010000254.1:0-3120 GCA_046757185.1 Thermodesulfobacteriota bacterium | reverse complement strand
ACGGGGAGCGGTTCATCACCCCCGAGCTGAAGGAGTGGGAGGGGAGGATCCTCGGGGCGGAGGAGAGGGCGCTCACCCTTGAGGCCCACCTCTTCCAGCAGATACGTGAGACCGCCTCACGGTATGTCGAGAGGGTACAGAAAACGGCGCACCTCATCGCCGGTCTCGACGTACTGACCTCCCTCGCACAGGTGGCCGACGAGATGAACTACGTGCGCCCCCTTGTCAATAACGGCGACGCCATAACGATTGCGGAGGGGAGACACCCGGTCATCGAAGCAAACCTCGACGACCGTTTCGTTCCCAACGACCTCACTATCGACTGCAAGGAGAACCAGCTCATCATCCTGACGGGCCCCAACATGGCGGGAAAATCAACCTACCTCCGCCAGAGCGCCCTCCTGACGCTCATGGCGCAGATCGGCTCCTTCGTGCCCGCCGCGAGCGCCACCATAGGGGTGGTGGACAGGATATTCACGAGGGTCGGGGCGTCGGACGACCTCGCGAGGGGTCAGAGCACCTTCATGGTCGAGATGGGGGAAACGGCGAATATCCTCAATAACGCGACATCGAGGAGTCTCATCATCCTCGACGAGATCGGGAGGGGGACATCGACCTTCGACGGTCTGAGCATCGCCTGGGCCGTCGCCGAGTATATACACGATCACCCGGAGCTGAAGGCAAAGACCCTCTTCGCGACCCACTACCACGAGCTCACCGATCTCTCCCTGACAAAGGAGGGGGTAAAGAACCTCAGTATGGCCGTCAAGGAGTGGGACGACAGGATCGTCTTTCTGAGGAAGGTCGTCCCCGGCGGCAGCAACAGGAGCTACGGCATACAGGTTGCGCGACTTGCGGGGCTGCCGGACGCGGTCATCGCGAGGGCCAAGGAGATACTCCATAACCTCGAAAACGGTGAGTTGAACGACCTCGGCGTCCCCGCCCTTGCCTTTGACAGAGAGGCCCCCGTCATGCCGGGTCAGATGCACCTCTTCGGCAGGAAGGATGCCGTGAAAGAGAGGCTCCAACAGACCGATCCGGACAGGATGACCCCTATCGAGGCGCTCCAGGAACTGATTAGCCTTAAGGAGCTATCTGAAAAATAAAGGAAAAAATGGTTAAGAAGACTATCTATTGTCTGCTCCTCTCCCTCTCGTTTGCTCTCCTCTCCCCCGCTCTCTCCGGGGCAAAGGAGCTCCGTCCAACGAAGCGGATTGAGGTAAAGGATGTCCGTTTCTGGTCGAATCCCACCTATACGAGGATCGTCATAGACGTCAGCGGCGCTACCTCCTACAAAGACCACCTCCTGAAGGAGGACCCCTCCATCAAGAAACCGCCCCGCCTCTTCATAGATTTCTCCAACGCCGTCCGTTCCTCCACCCTGAAGAAATCGGTCCTGATTAACGACGGTCTCCTGAAGAGGGTACGGACAGGCCAGTACAACCGTGATACGGTCCGCGTGGTCCTCGACATAGAATCGATAGGGGAGTACCGGATATTCCCGCTCGAGGAGCCGTACAGGGTTGTTATCGACGTCATGGCGAAAGGCGCCCCCAAGGGCGCCCCTCCCCCCAGGCGTCCTGCCGCAAAAGCCCCCCCTCCATCACAAGCGGAGACGAAGGTAACCACCATTGTCATCGACCCCGGTCACGGCGGGAAGGATCCGGGCGCCATAGGGAAACGGGGACTCAGGGAAAAGGATGTCAATCTGCGCATCGCCAGGAAATTGAAGCAGGCACTGAAAAAACGGTTCAACGGGAGGGTGATTCTGACCAGAGACGGTGACAGGTTTATCCCCCTCGAGGAGAGGACGGCAATCGCCAATACGAAGAGGGCAGACCTCTTCCTCTCTATCCATGTCAATGCCAGCCTCAACAGGAAGGCCAGGGGCGTTGAGACCTACTACCTCAACTTCACCACCGATGAGGAGGCCATACGCCTCGCGGCGCGGGAGAACGCCACCTCTCCCCGGCAGATGAGCGACCTCCAGTTTATCCTCAACGACCTCATGAAGACGGCAAAGACCAATGAATCTATTCGGCTGGCGGCGAACATCCAGGATTCGATCGTCTCCAACCTCAGGAAGAGGTACAGGAGAGTCAACGGAAACGGCATAAAGGGCGCCCCCTTCTACGTCCTTGTCGGGACCCAGATGCCCAGCGTCCTCATCGAGGTCTCTTTCATCAGCAACAGGGAGGAGGAGTCGAGGCTCAAATCAGACGCCTACCTCAACGGCATCGTTCAGGGAATTACCACCGGTCTTCACGGCTATATCAACGGCGATAGATTAAGTTCACTATAACCGTGCTTAAGCAAAGTTCCGAGCTCGAGTTATGTGTTTAACAACGGAAGGCCCGTACCTAAATCCACCGCCCAATTCTATTAAGGACACGGATTCACAGGATATAGAGGCTCAAACCGAATGGTGAAAACTAAGAATAGAAAGATAAAAGGCAGCTCCCAAGAGAAGAGGGACGGAGTGCTCCCCCTATTTCGACGTAGCCGGTCATATTTACAAACCAAAGATTCACCAGCGCATGAAGGACATGAAGAGAGTCGGACACGGATTGTCGCGGATTTTCACAATGGAAAAGGTCAACGCTGATGGGCAACAGGGGTGAGACAGGACGTGCAGGGGAAGAACCTTATTCGCTTGAATGTAAGATTTTAACTTCACGTTCTTCATCTCTTTCATGGTGACCTGATTTTATTATGGAAACTCCCGTAAACAGACCAATCCCTTTCCCCCCGCCACTGGATCTCAGTAGTGAGGGGGAGATGATCCCAACCGTGAAAGAGTATCTCCGTGCGGGAAAAGATATCCTAAAGAGGGAGCACCGGTCGGGAGCTACCGGCTCGAAGATCATCGCATCCTATACACTCCTCATCGACAACCTGCTGCAAGCGGTCTTTACAAAGATGTGTGCCGGGGCATCGGGCGCAGCCGCCCTTTCACTCGTCGCCCTCGGCGGCTATGGTCGGCGTGAACTCAATATCGGCTCGGATATCGACCTGATGCTGCTCCACTCCCGCAGGCTCAGTCGTGATGCCAGGGATATTACTGAACGGATGCTCTACCTCCTATGGGACACCGGCCTGGATATCTCTTACAGTACCATG
>JBHHXU010000253.1:0-3137 GCA_046757185.1 Thermodesulfobacteriota bacterium | reverse complement strand
ATCGGAAGGGTAAAGAAAAAAGTGCTTCCCTCACCTTCTCTGCTTTTACACCAGACCCTCCCGCCGTGGGCCTCGACTATGCCTTTGCATATTGCCAGGCCCAGGCCGGTACTGTCGCTTTGCTGATGTCGGGCCAACGATGAATCTACCTGATAGAATTTCTCAAAGATATGCTCTATATGTTCCTCTGGTATTCCCACCCCGGTATCAGTAACAGAAACCTCTATAAATCCCCCTCTCCCCTCAGACTTATCAGGCGCCTCTTTCACCTGGCGCGCGTTTATGGTTACAGTTCCCCTTTCAGGCGTGAATTTTATGGCATTGCCGACAAAGTTGGTAAGCACCTGCTCTATCCTGATGGTGTCTCCATAGATTTCAGGGAGATTGTGTGGAGAGTTAATTTTTAATGATATGTCTTTTGTATTGGCTAATGTATTAAGGGAGCGAACCACCTGCTTGAAAGAGTTATTTAAATCTATTGCAGTAGTATTCAGATCAATCTTTCCTGCTTCAATCCTGGAAATATCGAGGAGGTCATTGATGAGGATGCTGAGCCTGCCGATATTCCTTTCCGCCATGGAGAGAAACCTCTCCTGGGCTTCGGTAATCTCTCCCGTCTTCCCGGACAATACGAGGTCAACCGAGTTCTTAATGGAGGTTAACGGGGTTCTCAGTTCATGGGAGGCTACAGAAACAAACTCAGATTTCATCTGGTCGAGTTTCTTGAGTTGTTCATTGGCTTTTATTAATGTTTCTTCGGCCTCTTTTCGCTCGGTGATGTCGTGAAGTGTTATGAGGTAAGCGTCTTCCCTCCTCCACTCTGTATCAACTACAAGACATTCTGCAATGCCCGTTCCTCCCCCTTTACGGAGAATCTCCAGCTCGGTGGTGATAGTATCAGACGTCACCGGAAGGCCGAACATAGTATCGATGAGCTCATCCGCCTTGCGATTCAGGAGGATTTCCCCGGAAGGATTGACGTATTGCACGATGCCCTCCCGATTTACAACAATGCTTCCGTTGGGGCTTTTCTCGACAATGGCATGGAAACTCTCCTCGGCGGCCTGCAACGCTTCTTCCGCCTCCTTGCGCTCGGTAATGTCCCGAAGCGATGCGAGCCAGACAGCTCTCCCCTCCCACTCCGTCTCCACCACTCGTATTTCAGCTAAGACTGGCTCTTTATTTTCACGGATAATATTGATCTCAGTCGTTTCTCCCGCCAAAACGGGAAACCCTAACGTTTCACCCTGAAAATCTTTTGCCTTGCGGTTAAAGAGCTTTTCTGCCGCGGGATTGACAAAACGAACAATGCCATTCCTGTCCATAATGACAATGCCGTCGGCGTTCCTCTCTATGATATTACGGAAGCGCTCTTCACTGGCCTTTAATTCCTGCGTTCGTTGTTCCAGGAGCGCCTCAAAGTTATCAGGTAGCTTATGCATTTCTCCATCATATTTTATGGACCGTACTTCGCATATCGTAAATCGTCGTTCGTACATCGTACCGTGTATGTCAATTTAAATACAGAGTACCGTCCTCGCTCAATTTGCGAACGACGAAGCAGTATGATTACTTCTTAACCATATCCAACCCGACGAGCACCTTTTCCCTATTGCTCAGGTCCCCGATAACCTTTTTGACGGGTTCCGGAAGGGATTTTATCACAGTCGGTGTGGCGAATATCTTATTTTCCTCCGCCAGTTGCGGGTTTTCAAGGAGATCGATGACTACAAGGGAGTACAGGTCTTTAAAATTATCCTCCAGCAATGTCCTTAACTGTTCGATAGCCTTTGCAGAATTTCCGGTCTTGCCCACAACATAAAGCGTGAGTATATACATATTGCCTCCTTAATTAAGCGTAAAGTTCCTAAAGTTAATGATTTATCAACTGTAGTTTACTTCAGCTCACTTTTAACATCAGGCGCTTTAGTTACCTCTGTTGGTTAAATTTCTGTTGCGCCCTCTAAAATGCCCCTGGTAACATGAATAATCTGATCGCCGCCAATCGGTTTTTGCAGGACCTCAAATTCTACACCATCTTTAACGGCGCAGTTGAGGAGTTCGAAGAACTCCTTATGAAAGGCCGTGACGATGTAGACTGGCACGTCGTTGTCTATTCTTCTCAACTCCCGCAGTGTATCGACGCCGTTGAGACCGGGCATCTTGAGGTCAAGATAGATGAGGTCGTATCTCTCTTTTTGTTCCATTTCGATCCCCTGCTCCCCCGATTCGGCGGTGTCCACCCGGCACTCCGTGTCCTCGAGTGCCAGGGAAAAGGACTTTCTTATTGCCTCGTCATCATCGATTACCAGAATTCGCTTGCTCATTCCACACCTCCCTGCAATAGATTTGTTGCGTATATCGTAGTGTGTAGTGCGCGTCATCCATTACGCATCTCGCATCACCTGTTGCCTGTCTCACCCTCCTTTCTCTTTTCGATTGGTAATAGAATAGTAAACGTCGTTCCTTCACCGGGCCTGCTCTCACAGGTGATCTCTCCTCCGTGAGCCTGGATGATGCCGTGACACACCGACAACCCCAATCCTGTCCCTTTCCCCGTCGGTTTTGTTGTGTAAAAGGGCGCGTAGATACGCTGAATATCTTCAGGGGCGATACCGCAACCGGTATCGGCAATGGTTACCTGAACGAACTCACCCTTACGGCAAATAGTAACATGAATTTCCTTCTTTTCGCTATCCTTTAGAGCATCCAGAGCATTGCTGATGAGATTGAAAAAGACCTGTTGAATGCTGTTAACTTTTATCCAGATAGCAGGTGTTCCTTCGGCAGTATGGCGATTGACGGTAACTCTCTCCAGGCCGACACGGTAGGATAATAACTTGAATATCCGGTCGAAGATGGCGGCGCAGCTCTCTTTCTGACGCCCCTCTTCACCCTCCTTCTCCATACGTGAAAAGGTCAGGAGATTCTGTACTATGTCCATACAGCGGCCCGTTTCATGCTCGGCATCCTGAAGGACGCTGTATTTCCTGTCATCCTCGGGGGTGTGTTTGCGACAGTACTGAATGAAATTGAGTATCCCCATCATCGGGTTGTTCAGTTCATGGGCCACACCGGCAACCATTGTTCCCAGTGCGCCCATCTTCTCTGACTGAATGAGTTGGGCCTGGGATTCT
>JBHHXU010000252.1:0-3153 GCA_046757185.1 Thermodesulfobacteriota bacterium | reverse complement strand
CGTATGCATTATCCGTGACTATCACCATATGTAGTGTCGTCCGACGATCCATAGTTTTGCAACAGTGCTGTAGTAGTATGAAATATGTCTTCCGAGCAGCTCCACGAGTATTAGCAGGAACAGGCAGTTTACCGGCACGGTATTATTCACCAACCCCCTCAGTCTGATGTAACCGTGACTAGCGAGGATCGCCAGTGCAGGGTATGCGGAGAAAATAAATCGAGATGTCTTTGTCGACAGGAGGGAGAAGAAAAGGATTAAAGTCAGTGGCCAGAAAAATAAAAGGAGATGCTCCTTTGCTTCCAGCAACCTCCCCCTATATTGTAACAGAAAAGAGACGATTATCAAGGCCATCATTCCAAAACCGATATAGGCCGTCAGATACCTGACATAGAAGAAAAAGGAGAGCTTCCCGTGATGATAGAGGGCCGCATACTCCTGTTGCGGTCTGAATGCGTGTACGTTAAGGACGTACCTCTTGAGTTCAATATAATCAGTGACCAGATACCACCAGTGATTGCCGTACATGGAGTAGAGAAAGAGGATGAGCAGACACGTCCCTGTGACGATTGCCGCTCCAAAAGAGACGAGCGACCGCCACTCCCCCCGCTTCCTTAAGGCGAAGAAGGCAAAGAGGATGACCCACCCTATATAGAGGCCGATATATTTTGTGAGAAAGGCAAGCAAAAGGAGTATTCCGGCGGCAAATCCATACAGGACGTGGTTGTTTTTTACCCCCTTTATAAAGAAAAAGATTGATAGTGTGACGAAGGCGGTGAGAGGAACATCTATCATATACAGATACCCCATGTAGGAGTAGTAGGGGATAAACGCCAGCAAGAGGGCTGCGTAAGCTCCGACACGTTGATGAAAGAGCTCCTTACCAAGGAGGTAGGTTCCCCACAGGGAGAGGAGCCAGAAGAAGAGGGATATAGTGTGGTTGGTAACGTCCGCCAGAGAGGGTGAAGCGGAAAAGAAGTTCAACAGGCGATAGAATGCTCCCCAGATGAGGGGAATGAGGGGGAGGTCGAGTTCAAACCGCTGTGCATGACTCGTCCCCACCATCCAGATGTCTGTAAAGGGCTTGAAGCCCTTCTCAATGAATATCTTCCCGTACTCCAGATAACGGACGGTATCCTCCTCCTGAAATAACCAGTACCCCGATATATAACCAAAAACCTGCTGTGCGAGAACGAATGCTCCAATAATGAAAAAGGGTAGAACGGCGACCTCACTTTCTCCCGCTTTCGTGTGAGCGGCATGAGCAAATGGTGACTCAACTGCTCCAGCGCCTGGTGATGTGAGTCCTCTCAAGCCGAAGATTTTCACCGAGCGATTGATCGGCAAGGCTCTGCTGACCGAGAGAAACAGCAGGGCAAGGAGGATGAGACCGTAGGCAATCCACTGATAAAAAATGACCTGTTTTACAAATGGGTCATCGACGGGTATAAACCAGTGCATAACCGGAACCTTATTAAAGAAGTAGAGAATTTCATGGATTACATGAATAATTATCAATCCAAAGAGAACAAGATGGGCCTTCGCTGTTTTCCTGTAGAGATAGGTGAGGACGACTATTTCTATTATAAAGAGAAGGGCGAGATATCTCCAATCATAGAGTGTGTTGATGAACCCTGACAGAAGATATGATTTTTGTACGGATTCCATAGCTTACAGTGCTCAATGCGGCCAATCCGCTATGCCCTGAAGATAGGTAGTGAGTGCTCCCGGCGTGGTCACCCACAGATCCCTGCTGGATATGAAGTGAAGGAGGCTGCGATAGATGGTGAGCATTTCCTCATTGCCGGACAGATAGTTGTCCGGGTGGAGGAGCAGGACCGCCACGCCGTTATTTTTTTCAATATAATCAATCTTTCTTTCCCAGAGGTTGAGTATTCTTTCCTTGGTATACCTGTGAATATGGAGGTAGAAGTAGTCCTGGGGGACAGTCAGCGGTATCTCCAGAATATTTGCCCCATGGTAAAAGGGATAGATGGAGCAGCAGCCACGGGTGCCATACGGTCCGTTCTTTTCCGTATCGGGCAGTGACAGGTCGTATTTAAATCGCTGTGCAACACACCTGAAAAGGCGGGGGCTCGTAACGAGCTGACCGCTCCTGTATCCGTTAACCTTCCCTTTAAGCCACGGTTTTACTATAAAGAGATGTTCCAGTCGTTTCAATATCTCACCTCTCCTCAGATAGGGGATCCGCCCGTCATGGAGATAACCGTGGCTTATGATTTCACACCCCTCATCAATGAGGGATATGAGGAGCGTGTCATTCGTTGTATATCTTTTTGATATGATTGACCATGACGAGGGGTAATCAAAGGAGCGCTCGATTGCCCTCATATGCTCCACGTTGCGCAGACCTTCAGAAGTCTCGATGTCGTGGGTGAGCAGGAGGCATCCCCTTTTACCTCCGTGATAGGGACGTTTATTGAGCTTTATCTTCACCACCGTTGCGGCGGCCTCCCAGATGGTTCTCCTCATCTGGTCGAGCGCCGGTTCTGTCGGGAAGGACGGAAATTTCTGGAGGCGCTCCTTCTCTTTCCCGCCTCCCCCCAGTGACGACAGGGCGCGTAGCCCCATGTTTCTCAGGGGGAGGGGTATCCTGTAGTAGGGGAAGGGAAGGCGTGTGTAGAGGGGTCTCTTGAAGCTTTTGTACTCTTCATGTAAGAGTCTACGCTCCCATTCAAAAAAATCGAAGTTTACTGCGACCTTCCGGTTATTTATCCCGATGAGGGGATAATCCTTCCCCCTGTGTCGGAAGGAGGCAAGTAGCTGTTTGTATGGCGCTTGTTTCTCCTTCTTCCATCCGTAGAGTATCGCTGCCAGGGGGGTGATGTCTCCTTGCCCGTGGAACACTATCCGGCCGGCCTTCTTCACTCCACCTTGTGATTGATGTGTCACGATACTGTCCCGAATCTGCCTCCGCTGGGCCGGGTCCTGAGAGGTAAGGAAGTAGTAGGAGCTGATCATCACTTCTTGATTCCGAACCTCAGAAAGACTATGGGACGCAGGATTCGCCACCAGTCTCGTACGGGCACCATCTTGGTATAGGCCTCGAGTCTGTGATACTTCTTTGTGACGGGCACCTCCTTTACCTTGTAGCCACACTTTATCGTTTTGTAGAAGAGATACGGTTCCAGT
>JBHHXU010000251.1:0-3153 GCA_046757185.1 Thermodesulfobacteriota bacterium | reverse complement strand
CGGGACGGTTTGGGGGATCATGAACTCCTTTCGAAGCATCGGTCTGAAAGGCGCGGCTAATCTCGCCGTCGTCGCGCCCGGCATATCCGAGGCGCTCATTGCCACCGCGATGGGCCTCGCCGCCGCCATCCCCGCCGTCATCGCCTATAACCATATCACGACGAGGATCGCCCGTATCACCTCCGAGATGGAGGGCTTCTCGGCCGATCTCATGGGGGTGGTTGAGCGCCGCCTCGACCGCAGTAAAACTAGGGGGCAGTAACCGTCATGAGAGGCATCGTCTACCGAACGAAACCGAAGAGCGTCCTGTCCCAGATAAACGTCACCCCCCTCGTCGACGTGATGCTCGTCCTCCTCATCATCTTTATGGTAACGGCCCCCATGATGCAGGAGGGGATCGATGTCAACCTCCCGAAGGTTACGGCAGGCGGTGTAACCGCCGGCGACGAGCCGCTGGTCGTCACCATAGACCGGAAGGGAAACCTCTTCCTCGAAAGGAGAAAGATGACCCCCGGTCAGTTCGGGAAGAAGCTGACCGCCATACAGAAGAGGAAGAAGGAGACCATGGTGCTCCTCAGGGCGGACGCCAAGGTCCCCTACGGCTATGTCGTCAAGGCGATGGCCGAGATACGCAAAGCGGGGATCCAGAAGGTGGGGATGGTGACCGAACCCCTCGAGAGAGGGGGGAAATAACACGATGGTCAGGTGGAGATTCGCCGGCCACAACCAGCTGTTACATGCCGGCATGGGGCAGAGCTTCAACCGGATGGTCGTCCTCTCCATCATCCTCCACCTCGTCGTCTTTACCGTGGCCCTCATCTGGTCAAGAACACCCCCCAAGAGACTGTTCTACACACCGGTCTATACGGTAGACCTCGTACCACCGCCAGCCACCCCTCCTGCCCGCACTAAAAAGAGGAGAGGAGCGCCGCCGAAGGTGACGACGAAGAGGGTCGTAAAGAAAACGGTTAAAAAGAGCCCCCCCGCAAAACCGGTGAAGACAAAAAAGAGTAAGGCGATCCCCCCCCCTAAAGAGGAGACGGTCTCCCTGGATGCCTCTATCACAAAGATAAAGGAGCGTGTGCGGAAGCGGGATGACGAGTCCTTCCTGGAGGAGAGGATCGGGAGAATAAAGCAGAAGGTGGAAGAGGACAGGATGAGGAAGAGGCGTATCGATGAGCTCAGGAGCGAGATACGGACAACGGGTGGCCCCATCACGCCGTCCATCGGGATCTCTTCCGCCGCTCGCCCGTCGGGCAAGGTGACGAGGGAGCAGTTCGACCTCAAATTCAAGGCCTATTATCAGGCAGTCATAGAGAGGGTCGGCGCCTTCTGGATATACACCGGCCCGATGCGTGAGGGGGAGAGCGTGATAGTCGTTATCAGAATAGACGATTCGGGCCGTGTCGCAGAGCGGTGGATAGAGAAGGGATCGAAAGAGCCCCAGTTGAACGTATCGGCGCTCAAGGCCATCGACATGGCGACGATGGATGCCCCCCTCCCCCTCCCGCACGAGGGGATGGATAGAGAGATCGCCGTCAGATTCTGCCCTGCCGGATGTCCCGAGTAGTCATGAAACACCTTGTCTGCCTCCTCGCACTTCTCACACTCCTCCTCCCCTCGCCCGCAGTGTCAAGGGTCTATATCGACATCAACACCCCTGTGGGGATGAAACTCCCCCTGGCAATCCAGGAGTTTAAAATCACAAGCGACGATCCGTCAACCGCTTATCTTGCCGGTGAACTGAGGGATGTACTGGCGGCGGACCTCAACTTTTCCGGTCTCTTTGATATCATCGATCGTGATGCCTATATTGAAAATATCGACGAAGCGGGACTGACGGCCGCCGGAACGGACTTTCGAGAGTGGCGCATCATAGGCACGCAGATACTGATTAAGGGGGGCATGAGAGCCGAGGGGGGAAGGATTACCATCGATATCCGCCTCTTTGACGTCGTCAGGGAGAAGGTCCTCGTGGGGAAGCGGTACGTCGGCGCCGCCGGTAATGTGAGGAGTGTGGCCCACCGCTTTGCCGACAAGGTCATCGAGAGCCTCACCGGGGAGAAGGGGATATTTTCCACTAAGCTCCTCCTCGTGGCCGACGGCTCCGGCAGTAAGGAGATCTACATTTCACACTACAACGGAGACAACCTTCAGCAGATTACCCGGAACGGAACCATCAACCTCTCCCCCCAGTGGTCTCCCGACGGGTCGAGAATGATCTATACCTCCTATAAGGACGGACAGCCGTACCTCTACCTGAGAGACCTGTCGAGCGGGTTTGAACGGAGGCTTCTCGACAAACCGGGCATCAATATCGGTGGAAGATGGTCCCCTGACGGCACGAAGGTCGCCGCCACCCTCTCCATCGACGGGAATCCCGAACTCTATATCGTGGACGTTAAAACACGGCGCTTAACGAGGGTAACGAGGAGCTACGGCATTGATGTCTCCCCCACCTGGTCGCCCGATGGAAAAAGATTGGCATTTGTATCAGATAGGGCTGGCAATCCTCATATTTATGTGATAAACAGTGATGGTACCGGACTGAGGCGGATGACCTATGAGGGCAAATACAATACCAGTCCGGCATGGTCGCCTCGAGGCGATCGGATCGCCTTTGCCAGGCTAGTCGACGGCAGGTTCCACATCTTTCTCATCCGGCCTGACGGCAGAGGGGTCGCGAGGCTCACCTTATCGGGTGACAATGAGACCCCATCCTGGTCCCCCGACGGGCGATACATAGTCTACAGCTCCTTACGGGGGGGAGGAAATCAGGAGGGTAAACGGTCAATCTATATCATGCGGAGCGACGGGACACGGAAGAAAAAGGTCGTATCGGGCATAGGAAACAGCAGTGCGCCGTCGTGGTCGCCCTATCTACGATAACTATCACTCAAGGAGGCGTTATACAATGAGAAAAAGGATATCACTTGTCATCGTGCTTGCCATGCTCACCGCAACCCTGTTCAGCGGCTGCGCCAAGAAGGCAATCGAGGAGGATATCACGGCCGAGTCTGCCGAATCTGCCGAGGCTGCCGAGATGGAGCAGGAGGTCGTCGAGAAGGAGGGTGTCGTCTCTGATACGGGGCCAGAAGAGGCAGCTCTTGTCGAGGAGGAGGCTCCTATGGTTGAAGGGGCGGCCCCCGAGGA
>JBHHXU010000250.1:0-3159 GCA_046757185.1 Thermodesulfobacteriota bacterium | reverse complement strand
TCCTGCCCGATGATGTGGTATTGAAGGTTGATATTGATGAACTCAACCTGCACCGGTCCGGAAGGCTGGTCTGGATTAAAAATGTTGCTGGCGTAGGTAAGGTAATGGGTCTTAAACTGTCTTAGGACTATTACGGGATTGCGGGAGGGGTGCTAACGTCACTAAATGTTGCATTACCTCTTGTATGTTTCAGCCTGTTTTAGGTGTGAATTAACATCTGCGGGGGAGTTCACCGTACCAGTTTTTACTGCTTTCGTTTCATCAATCCTGCTGCCTTGACTACGTACAGTGCCTATGATAGTTTTCATAAACCGAGTGAGAGTAGAGCAGGCGCGTACTATTTTTAGACTATGAAATGGTGTCATAATACAAATCCAGATGAGGGGATGTGAGGAGCAATGCTGAGGAATATTCAGCGATTCTTTGATACAAGGATCAGTTCCCCCACCGGTGTGACCAATCAGGCGGCAACCGACTCCTCCCTTCAAAGGGCCACGGCCGCCCTCCTCATTGAGATTACAAAGGCCGACCAGAGCATCAAGGAGGAGGAGCGATTGATGGTGACGTCGGCCGTTCAGCGTACCTTCAACCTCACACCGGAGGAGACGAGTGAGCTTATCGCCCTGGCGGAGGAGGAGGTGAGGGGGGCCGTCTCCCTCTTTCAGTTTACTCACCTCATCGATAAGGGGTTTCCCTACGAGAAAAAGCAGCATATCGTCGAGCTCCTCTGGCACGTGGTCTTTGCCGATGCGGAGATGGAGAAGCATGAGGAGTACCTCGTGCGCAGGATAGCCAATCTCCTCCATGTCTCCCACAGGGACTTCATTGAGGCAAAGCTCAAGGTGCGGGAAGAATCGCGTCAGAAAAGTTAGAATATCCTCCGTTTTTACCCTGGTACTGTTTTGCCTTCCTTTCCATCGATGCCGTGTCTGCAACAGCTCACATTGCTTATCTGCACTTCATGAGGCGAGAGGTTCTCAAGTAGAGAGGCTCAACTGATTAAGTGCTGGGTTTCTTGTAATTACAGGTGAATTCTGTTATCCTTCCACAATGCAAAATGGCACAAGAAGGGTCTTCACCGTATCGGAGCTGACGGGGGAGATAAAGGGGCTCCTGGAGTCGTGTCTCTACTATGTCTGGCTTGAGGGCGAGGTATCGAACTTCAGGAGGGCGGCATCGGGACACTCCTACTTCACCCTTAAAGATAAGGGAGCCCAGATACGGGGGGTGCTTTTCAGGGGGCAGGCGGCGACACTCCGGTTCAGGCCGAACGATGGTCTCCACGTTATATGCCGGGGGATGATTACGGTTTATGCGGAGCGGGGGGAGTATCAGATAATAGTCGATTATATGGAGCCGATGGGGGTAGGCGCTCGCCAAACGTCCCCTTCCCCTCCTCCCGAGGCGCATCGGCGTGGTGACATCGCCAACGGGCGCCGTCATACGGGATATTATCAGGATATTAGAGAGGAGATTTGCCGCTATCGGGATACTCCTCTATCCGGTGAGTGTGCAGGGGGTAGCGGCGTCACGGGAGATAGCCGAAGGGGTTCAGGTATTGAATGGGTGCGATGATGTGGATGTTATCATCGTCGGAAGGGGAGGCGGTTCCGTCGAGGACCTCTGGGCCTTTAATGAGGAGGTGGTTGCCGAGAGCATTTTCAAGTCACGGGTTCCCGTCATCTCGGCGGTCGGTCATGAGACGGACTATACCATAGCCGACATGGTGGCAGACCTGAGGGTACCCACCCCTTCCGCCGCGGCGGAGGTTGTCGTAAAGTCGCGGGAGGAATTCTCGCTTCATCTCTCCTCCCTTCAGAGAAGAATGAAGGCCGCCGTGATGGAGGTAATCGACGAGATGAGGATAGAGCTCCGCGGCAGAGAAAAGGGGCTCATTGATCCCCGGAGACGGTATGGTGAACTCAGACAGCGGCTCGACGGGAGGAGTGAAAGGCTCAATATGTCCGCGCACCGTATGCTCTCAACGGCGAAGAGGGAGGTGGAGGCCCTTGTTGCCCGCCTCAATACCCTGAGCCCCCTGAACGTGCTGCAGAGGGGATACAGTATAGCGAGAAGGATGCCCTCTTACACTGTCATCAGAGAGGCGGGCGAGGTCTCAATCGGCGATGTCGTCAATGTCATGCTCTCCAGGGGAGAGATTTACTGCAGGGTCTATGAAAAAGGCGAAGTTTGAGAGTGCGCTGAAGAGGCTCGAGGAGATCGTCGATACTCTCGAAGAGGGAAACCTCTCGGTTGAGGAGTCGCTGAAGCTCTTTGAGGAGGGGGTTCGGCTCTCCCGTCTCTCCAACAAGATACTCGATGATGCGGAGCGGCGTATTGAGATGCTGGTGAAGCGGGACGGTACGCTGGAGACAGAACCCTTCGCCGTGAGTGGCTCCACCCGGGAGGGTGAAGAGGAGGGATAAGGTGGAGATAGAAGGGTATTGCAGTGAGAAGAGGGCCTTCATAGAGGAGGCCCTCGACACCTTCCTCCCCCGTGAAGATGAATTTCCCCGGACTCTCCACAGGGCTATGCGATACAGCGTCTTTGCCGGGGGGAAGAGGATTCGGCCCATTATGCTGATGGCCGCCGCCGAGGCGGTCGGCGGGGAGTGTGCCGGTGCGATTGATGCAGCCTGTGCGATAGAGCTGATACATACCTACTCCCTCATCCACGACGACCTCCCGTCCATGGACGATGATGACTTGAGGAGGGGAAAACCGACCTGCCATAAGGCATTCGGGGAGGCTGCCGCCATACTCGCCGGTGATGCGCTGCTGACACTTGCCTTTGATGTCATGGCCGGGGCGTCATCTTCAGGGGAGTCAAACCTTCTTCAAACCATCGGTGAGGTGGCAAAAGCCGCGGGCTCATGCGGAATGGTGGGGGGACAGATGGTCGATATAGAGTCGGAGGATAAGGATGTCCCCTTTCCCCTTCTCGAGTATATACATATCCATAAGACCGGTCATCTCATTCGGGCTGCCGTGCGGTGCGGCGCTCTTCTGGCGGAGCCGATAAAGAGCAACTGGCCTCCATGACGAAGTACGGTGACAGTGTGGGGCTCGCCTTTCAAGTTGCCGATGATATCCTTGATGTTGAGGGGAAAATGGAGTATATGGGAAAGAATGTGGGCGGCGATAGCAAAAAGGGAAAGG
>JBHHXU010000249.1:0-3165 GCA_046757185.1 Thermodesulfobacteriota bacterium | reverse complement strand
GGGGTATGAGTGCGGCGATTTCTTCCTCCAATATGATCCCCATGGCGGCAACGATTGCGGGGATAGAGGAGCTGACCGATAAGGAGAAGCTCTTCACCATTCGTCTCGATACCGATGCTCGTTTTGCCTACAGGCCGTGTCAGTTCGTCATGGTCTCTCTTCCCGGCATCGGGGAGGCGCCCATATCGATTTCATCCTCTCCCACCGATACGGAAGGGAGCATCGATCTCTGTATCCGCTCCGCCGGTAACCTGACAGGGGCCCTTCACTGCCTCTCGGTCAATGACAGGGTGGGGATTCGGGGGCCCTACGGGAACGGATTTCCCCTGGATAAGATTGTGGGAAGGGATATCCTCATTGTGGCAGGGGGGCTGGGGCTGGCCCCTCTCAGATCGCTCATCAACTATGTCCGCGGCACACGGGAGGAGTATGAACGCATCATCATCCTCGTCGGTTCAAAGAGGCCGGAGGACATCCTCTTTAAGGAGGAGCTTCTCACATGGGAAAAGGACACCTCGATCGAGGTACACACAACGGTGGACATAGCGGAGCCGACGTGGCAGAGGCATGTGGGGGTCATAACAGGGCTGTTCAGGTATGTGGACATCGATCCCCTGAACACGGCGGCGGCGGTGGTCGGGCCGCCGGTCATGTACCGGTTCGTCATCGGTGAGCTCATGAAAAAGGGGATCTTCGAGGGGAACATCTACCTCTCTCTTGAGCGGAGGATGCGGTGCGGCATCGGGAAGTGCGGCCACTGTCAGATTAACGGTATCTACCTCTGTCAGGACGGACCGGTGCTCTCCTACCGGGAGGCGGGAAAGCTCCAGGAGGCGCTCTAGTAAGGATATGATGACATGAAACCGAAGATCGGCGTCTTCAGTTTTACCAGTTGCGAGGGGTGTCAACTCCAGATACTCAACCTGGAGGAGGAGCTTGTCTCTCTCCTGGGCCAGATCGAGTTCGTCAACTTCCGGGAGGCGATGAGCGAGAAGGGGGATGACTACCAGATCGCCTTCGTTGAGGGTTCGATTACGAGGGAGTCGGAGATAGAGGTGGTGAAGGAAATCAGGACACGGGCGGAGATACTCATAGCCCTTGGCGCCTGTGCCCATCTCGGCGGCGTCAATAATCTTAAGCACCTCCATCCGAGGGGGAGGTGGATCCCCTCGGTCTACGGGAGGGACGACCTCTTTACCGATACGATGCCGACAAAGCGGGTGGAGGACATTGTCCCCGTCGATTACACCATCCCCGGCTGCCCCATAGACAAGCTCGAGTTCCTCCGTTGTGTCCAGGCCCTCCTCGTGAAGACGGCCCCCCGGCTCCCCGACTATCCGGTCTGTGTCGAGTGCCGGTCGAAGGGGAATGTCTGCCTCGTGGAGCAGGGGAAGTGGTGTCTCGGGCCGGTAACCAGAGCCGGTTGCGACGCTATATGTCCCACCTTCAGAGACCCCTGCGCCGGGTGCCGCGGCATCCTCAAGGAGGCGAATATAGAGTCCCTCGTTACTATCCTTAAAGAGAAAGGTCTTACGAAGGATGATATCCGCAGCAAGTTCGAGCTCTTCAATGAGATGGAGGGGATAGAGATATGACACACGGCATACACCTCCACCACATAACGCGAGTCGAGGGGCACGGCAACCTCGTCCTTAACATCGAGAAGGGGAGGATAGAGGAGCTGCGCCTCGAGATCGTCGAGTCCCCCCGCTTCTTCGAGGTCATGCTCAAGGGGCGGCGGTTCGACGAGGCCCCCCACATCACCTCGAGGATATGCGGCATCTGCGCCATAAGCCACACGACGGCGTCAATCAAGGCGTGTGAGGCCGCCCTCGGCATCGTCCCCTCGGAGGAGACGGTCCTCCTCAGGAAGGTGCTCGTCAATGCCGAGCTCCTCCAGAGCCACATCCTCCACGTCTATCTCCTCGTCGCCCCCGACTTCTTCGGCGTCGGCTCGGTTATACCGTTGGCCGATTCCAATCCGGATGTGGTGAAGAGGGCCCTCAGGTTGAAGCGGGTTGCCAACGAGGTGTGCAGGGTACTGGTAGGGAGGCACGTTCACCCCATAGGGTTGGAGATCGGCGGTTTTACGAAGTGGCCGACAAAGAGGGAGCTCGACGAGATACGGGGCCTCCTGGAGGGGGCACTCCCCGACATGGAGGAGACGGTGAAACTCTTCGGGGAGATAGAGATGCCTCATTTCGAGAGGCCGACGCAGTACATCTCCCTCATGGACGGTGGCGAATATGCCCTCTACGACGGCAATCTCTGCATGGAGGGGGCCGCGGCTCTCGAACCCGTGCGGTACAAGGAGCTCATTACCGAGGAAGTGATCGAATACTCGACGGCGAAACATGCAAAGTCGGGTAACGAGTCGATCATGGTCGGGGCCCTTGCGCGGGCGCGCAATAACTACGAAAGCCTCGCTCCGGAGGCAAAGGATGCGGCGGCTCGGCTCGGCCTCACCCCGGCCTGCACAAACCCCTTCATGAACAATATCGCCCAGGTAGTGGAGTCGATCCATGCCATCCATGACTCCCTGAGACTCGTAGACCTCCTCTCCTCCCATCCCGGCAGGGGCAAGATTACAGAGATAAAGGCGAGGGCCGGTAAGGGTGTCGGGGCGGTTGAGGCGCCGAGGGGGACCCTCTACCACGACTACGAGATCGACGGAAAGGGGATCATCCAGGGGGTGAACTGCATCATCCCGACCGCCCAGAACCTCGCCAATATCGAGGGCGATATCAGGGCGATCGTCCCCACGATCCTCGATCTCCCGAAGGAGGCAATTCAGCAGCGGCTGGAGATGCTCGTCAGGGCCTACGACCCGTGCATATCGTGTTCAACCCACTTCCTCGAGGTGAAATTTGTCGAGTGACGGGAGGCTCCTCATACTCGGTCTGGGCAACCTCCTCATGGGTGATGACGGCGTCGGCGTCCATGTCATCAACAGTTTCCAGCAGGAGAGCCTCCCCGATGGTGTCGATATCGTTGACGGCGGGACGGGCGGTCTAGACCTCGTCGATATCATTTCCGGGTATCGGAGGGTCATCGTCGTCGATGCCGTCAGGGGGGAGAACGGCTCTCCTTCGGGCGTTCGACTCTTCTCACCCGACGACCTCTGTGAGAAAGGAGAGAATTCCGCCTACTCCATGCACGACATGG
>JBHHXU010000248.1:0-3166 GCA_046757185.1 Thermodesulfobacteriota bacterium | reverse complement strand
CATCGAGGGGCTCGAAGGCTCTCAGACGAAGGGGGTCATCCTCGAGGTGGGAGAGAGTCTGGAGATATAGCCCCGGAGTGCCCTTCCCTTTTCAATGCCTTTCCACGTTTGAACCCGTAGACCGAGCCCTACCCGTCCTCAGGGACGGGTGCTGCCATCTTTACGTTGTTGAATCAAAAGGGTTCGCTGCTTATATCCCTGTTTGAACGGAATATCCCTTTAGACAGATTGCCACAAATGTTCAGGAGGTGCCGGGAACTGTTGTAGATGCTGTGCAAGAATATTCCTGGAGTCTGTAACGTAAGAATAGGGTACAACCATGCAGGTTACAATCGGCAATCGGTAACTTTTCACACACCCCCCGGTGGTTGACAGTCGATGGCGAAAGGGATAGCATCCTATGTTATCTGACCAACTACCGGGAGAGTTAAGAAGCCGCCTTGTTAAAAGCGTTTGCCCCCATGAGCAACCTGAAAGCCTTCTTAGGCCCCACGCGCCTTCCGTTCCTCATTCTCACGCCCGTATCTGTTTTTCTGGGACTCGGAACTGCCATCTGGTCAACCGGTCAGATAAGTATCCTTTATCTCGTTCTGATACTCTTCGGTGCTCTCTCCGCACACATCAGCGTTAATACCTTCAATGAATATTCTGATTTTAAAAGCGGTCTGGATTATAAAACGGAACGGACCCCCTTCAGCGGGGGCAGTGGCTCTCTGCAGGCAAGACCCGGCTTTGCACGTCAGGTCCTGGGTACAGCATTAACAGCATGTGCTATTTCAGGTCTGATAGGTTTTTACTTCCTCCATGTCAGAGGGATAGCCCTTCTGCCGCCGGGTATCCTTGGGCTTCTCATTGTATTTGCCTACACCCCCTGGCTGACTCACCATCCCTTTTTGTGCCTTATGGCCCCCGGCCTCGCTTTCGGCCCATTGATGGTCATGGGTACCGACTTTGTTCTCACCGGTGAATATTCATGGACATCATTCACGGCGTCGCTGGTGCCGTTCTTCCTTGTAAGTGACCTGCTGCTCTTGAATCAGTTTTCCGACGTTGAGGCGGACCGGAGTGTTGGGAGAAAGCATCTTCCCATAGTCATCGGCAGACGACACAGCAGTGTTATCTATGGAGTCCTTCTATTATTAGCCTATCTAACAATAGTGCTGGGCGTCTATTTTACACTTTTACCGGTAACCAGCCTCCTGGGACTGGGGACAGTGGGTCTTGCCGTCCCTGCCTTTCTTGGCGTTTATCGGTACGCTGATGATGTAAAGAAATTGATGCCATACATGGGTCTCAATGTGGTTATCAATGTGTTGACTCCGGTACTCGTCGCGATTGGGTTGCTTGTGGTGTAAGTGGGATGAGAGTTGGAACCTGCTACTGCATTTTATTCTTCAGCTCTTCGAGTCTGGTGTCAAGGTCCTCCCAGGTACTCATTTCTTTGTGGAGCCACACGGTTCTCTCCTCCTTTTCTTCCAGTTTTTGTGCCAGCCTCGCCGCGTTTGCCGGAAGGTAGATGTCGTTATCCTCCAGGGCGGCGGTAATCTCCGCCACCTCTTCCTCCAGTTGTGCAATCCTCTGTTCACTCTTCAGGAGCTTACCTTCATAACGGGCGAAATCCTTCTGCATCTGCCTCCTCTGCTTATTGCTCATAGCGGCGGGAGTTGCTGATTTACCCGTCCCGGCGCCGCGGCTTGCCAGGCACTTTCCGGATGCCCCTCCAAACCTGTGGAGATAATCCTCACCCTTGCTTTCAAGGTACTCCTGGAAGGTACCCTTGTAGTAATCGTACCCCTCCTCATGAAGGGCCAGGATGCCGGTTGCCACCTTATGGACAAAGTGCCGGTAGTGGCTTACAAAGAGGATGGAACCGGCGTAGCGCGTGAGGGCATCGCTCAGGGCGTCGACCGATTCCAGGTCCATGTGGTTGGTCGGTTCATCAAGGAGGAGGAGGTTGGGTTTTTCAATCATCAGTCGCGTCGTCTCTCCGCCGCTCAGTGCGCTGTTTCGTTTGTGCACGTCATCCTTGCAAAAGAGGAGTCTTCCCAGCATCCCCCTGATGGCGCCGATAGTTTCGGAGGGGGCATAACGGTAGAGCCACTCGTAGGGGGTCGAGTCGTCTTGAATGATTTCATGGTGGTCCTGAGCGAAATAGCCGTGATGCACCTCATATCCATGCTCCACCTCCCCCGCGCAGGGGGGGAGAACCCCCGCTGCTATCTTTAAGAGGGTGGACTTCCCGATTCCGTTAGGACCGATGACGGCAATCTTCTCTCCCCGCTCCAGGGTAAAGGAGACATCCCTTAAGACCTGCTTGTCCCCGAACGATTTTGAGATATTCTTGAGGCGCAGAACCGATTTCCCCGAAGGCCGCCTGATGTCAAAGGCGAATGAGGGGGCGAGCCGTGAAGAGCGCTTGATCTCAATGGTCTCCATCCTGTCTATCTGTTTGACCCTGCTGGCGGCCTGCCGCGCCTTCGTCGCCTTAGCCTTGAAGCGGTCGACAAAGGCCTGCATCTCCTCCCTCTTCTTCTCCTGGCGGCTGATGGCGGTCTCCTTCTGCTCTCTCTCCAGCGCCTTCGCCTCCAGGAACCGGTCGTAATTCCCCGTGTAGATTTTTATCGTTTCGTAATCGATGTCCATAATGTGGGTCGCCACGCCGTTCAAGAAGGTCTGATCGTGGGAGACAACCAGGAGTATACCGGGGAATTCCTGCAAAAAGCTCTCAAGCCACGCTATGGCGATGATGTCAAGGTGGTTGGTCGGTTCATCGAGGAGGAGCCCGTCAGGTCTGGAAAAGAGGCACTGGGCCAGCAGTACCCGCAACTTGAAGCCGCCGGAAAGGGTAGACATGGGAAGGTGGTGCTGTCGTGCCGGGATTCCCAGTCCGGCAAGGATCTCGCCTGCCGTCGCCTCCGCGTTATACCCCTCCTGATCGGCGATGACCATCTCCAGCCGTGCGATGGCGTGTCCTGTCCTTTCCGTAATCTCCGCCTCACTTGAAAGGGCCTCCTTCTCCTTGAGCGCACTCCACAGCTTTCTGTTGCCCATGATAACCGTGTCGATTATCCTCTCCCTCTCATACTCGAACTGGTTCTGCCTGAGCGTGCTCAGCCTGAAGCCGGACGATATGCTGACACTGCCCGTCTCCGGTTCGGTAGTACCC
>JBHHXU010000247.1:0-3189 GCA_046757185.1 Thermodesulfobacteriota bacterium | reverse complement strand
AAAGCTGTGGGTCATCTGGGGGGCGTCTTTCAAAGTTCCCTCCCTCCCTCCCGTAGATGGTGGCGCCCATAAGGGAGAGGGGCTCCGTTACCCGCTTCATCGGTCTCTTCCGTAACGAGTCATCCCCTGAAAGAACAGAAAAGAAGGGCTGTCCTGCCAGGAGCCCCGCGAGGAGCCTCGTGGTCGTTCCCGAGTTCCCCGCATCGATCAGATCATCAGGCTCACATAAACCGTAGAGACCCTTCCCCTCAATGACCAGTCTCCCCTCACGCTCCTCTACAGTAATCCCCATCGCCCTGAAGGCATTGAGGGTCTTGATGTTATCTTCGCTCCAGAGAAAACCCGCCACCGTTGTAGTACCCTCGGCAATGGAGCCGAGTATTATCGCCCTGTGGGATATCGATTTATCACCCGGCACCCGAAGCTCCCCACGGAGCCCCCTGGCGGGGCCTATCTTTGCCCTGTCGACGGCGCCCTCCCCCAGCGTGGCAGTTGTGTTATTCATCCCCTCCCCTCATTTCCCCTCAGCGAGTCCCTGAACAGCTTGGCCTTTCTGAACTCCTCTGCGAGGGCCGCACTATCTCCCTCCTCTATCAATCCCCTTATCCTCTCCACCCTCTCTTGAAAACTATCTATGACTTTTATGAGGGCCTCCCTGTTCATGAGGCAGATATCGCGCCACATCTCAGGGGAGCTTGAGGCTATTCGCGTGAAGTCGGTAAAGCCCCCTGCCGAGTAGTTGAGGACATCTTCATTATCTTCCCCCACCCCCGCCACGGTATTCACCAGAGAGTAGACAACAACGTGGGGAAGGTGGCTGATCGCCGCCAGTATCATATCGTGCTTCGCCCCATCCATCCGTACAACATACGATCCGGCCGCCTTCCATATCCGTGTCACCCTCTCCAGCGCCTTTCCATCTGTCTTTTCCGTCGGTGTGATGATGCATACTCTGTTACTGAAGAGGGCCGGAAAGGCCGCCTCTGCTCCACTGTTCTCAGTACCCGCTATAGGGTGAGCGGCAACGAAGAAGGCATCCTCCGGCATGAGTGATTCTACAGCTTCCACGATAGCGCCCTTGACACTTCCAACGTCTGTCACTACCACCCCCTCTTCGAGGCGGGGAGCAATATCTCTGACGATCCTCTCAATGGTGCACACCGGTGTGGCGATAACCACGAAGTCGGCCCCCACAACCGCTTCTTTTGGATCGTGGGTATACTCATCGATAATGCCACGGGAGAGGGCGGTCTCCAGATTCTCCACCCCCCTCCCCACCCCCACGACCCTCTTCGCCATCCCCTTCTCTCTCAGGACCATTGCCAGGGAGCCGCCGATCAGTCCCACACCGATGATTACCACCTTCCTGAACTCAGCCATTACCTTCTCCTCCACTCCCCCCTCTACAAACTTTTCCCCACCGCCTCGGCGATTCTTCGCAGATCCGACATCAGCTCCGCAAACTTTGACGGTTTGAGAGACTGGACGCCGTCGCAGAGGGCGCTCACAGGGTCTCTATGAACCTCGACAAGAAGACCGTCGGCGCCTATGGCAACCGCCGCCTTTGCGAGGGGCGCCACCATATCCCACCTTCCGGCGGCATGACTAGGATCAACGATGACGGGGAGGTGGGTCTCCTCTTTCAATACCGGGACAGCACTGAGATCGAGTGTACTCCTCACCGCGGTCTCAAAGGTCCTGATCCCTCTTTCGCAAAACATTATTTTATTGTTCCCCTCTGCCGCAATATATTCGGCGGACATGAGGAGCTCCTTAATGGTGGACGAGAGCCCCCTTTTCAGGAGTACCGGTTTTTTTGTCTTTCCCGCCTCCTTCAGGAGCCTGAAATTCTGCATATTCCGTGCGCCGATCTGTATCACATCCGCATACTCACAGATAAGGCCTATGTCCCTCGGATCCATCAGCTCGGTCACAACGGGCAATCCCGTCCTCCTCCTTGCCTCATCGAGATAGCGCAAACCCACTTCCCCAAGCCCCTGGAAGGTGTAGGGGGAGGTCCTCGGCTTAAACGCCCCGCCCCGGAGCAACCGCGCGCCCGCCTCCTTTACCCTCTCGGCCGTCTCCTGAAGCATCTCCACCCCTTCAACACTGCACGGTCCAGCTATTACCTGCACCTCCCTCCCCCCAACCTTCACCCCCTCGATATCAATGACACTGTCCTCACTCTTGAATTCCCTGCTCACGAGCTTATACGGCTTGAGGATGGGCATGACCCTCTCAACGCCGGGGAGCGCTTCAAGGGGCTGTTCTGCGAGGGCCGACTCCTCCCCTATGGCCCTTATGATAGTCCTCTCCTTCCCCTTCGATATGTGGACCGACAGGCCGAGCCCCTTTACCCTCTCAACGATATGCTCGACCTGCTCTTCTGAAGCATCAGGTTTCAGTACAATAATCATCGAATATCTCCTTTATCTCAACGAATTTGACACCTCATTTTCAATTTCTCCCATTACTGCCCGGAAGGTCTCAAGGAACCGCCTGTTCTCTTTCGGGAGACCGACGGTGACCCTGATATAGTCGGGCAGGCCGTAGCTCTCCATGGGCCGAACAATGATCCCCTTCCGGAGGAGCGCCTCATAGACCTCCCTCCCCCGGCCGACCTTGATGAGGAAGAAATTTGCCTGGCTGGGAACATACTCGATTCCCATTGCCCCTATCTCTCCAAAGAGATACGACATACCCCGTCTATTGTTCTCACGGGACCTCTCTATATGCGAACTGTCATCGAGTGCCGCCATCGCCGCAATCTGTGCGAGGGAGTTGACATTGAAGGGCTGCCTGACCCGCTCCATGTAGGAGACGACCTCCCTGTCGGCCACGCCGTAACCGACCCGCAGACCGGCCAGGCCGTAGATCTTCGAGAAGGTCCTAAGAACTACCACCAGCTTGTTCCCTCCCACGTACCCAAGGGCGTCGGGATACCCCTCATCGGTGACGTACTCACGGTACGCCTCGTCGATGACAACGACGATCCTCTCCGGCAGGTCATCGATAAAGCTGTCGAGTTCACCGCCGGTGACCATCGTACCGGTCGGATTGTTGGGGTTCGCTATAAAGATGAGCCTCGTACTCTCGGTGACCGCCCTCGACATGGCATCGAGGTCGTGGGTCAATCCTTGAGAGGCACCTCGACAGCCCTTCCACGTGTCGCCTTGACAACAATGGGGT
>JBHHXU010000246.1:0-3202 GCA_046757185.1 Thermodesulfobacteriota bacterium | reverse complement strand
CCAGTTTCGTAACTATCTTCATGGCCTCCTTTATCTTTTCGGAGGCAAAGCTGGATACATCGTCGATAAGCTCACTATTTTCGACTATCGGGGCAAGAGCCAGCTTCTCACTCCCAATCTCCCTGCCCATCTCCGTCTGAAATTCTATGACACCCTGCATGGCGTTGTGGGCAAAATCCATGGCTGCAAGCATGTCGTCCTCAGGCACAAACTGGGCGCCCCCCTCTACCATTATGATCGCATCCTTTGTACCCGCCACGAGAAGGTCGATGTCGCTCTCCTTCCGCTCCGCGTGGGAGGGATTGCACACGAACTCTCCCCCGACCCTCCCCGCCCTCACGACGGCAATAGGGCCATTGAAGGGGATATCGGATATGGTGAGGGCCGCCGAGGCGCCAACGAGAGCGGCTACCTCGGGGTCGTTCTCCGGATCTACAGACATGACCGTCGCTATCACCTGCGTCTCATTGCCGTACCCCTTGGGAAAGAGGGGCCTGAGGGGCCTGTCGATAAGCCGTGAGCAGAGCACCTCCTTTTCACTCGGTCTCCCCTCTCTTTTAAAAAAACCTCCCGGTATCTTTCCGGCGGCATAGGTCATCTCCTGATAATTTACCGTGAGGGGCATGAAATCTAGCCCTTCAGACGCCTCCGGCGCCCTGCATGCGGTCACAAGAACGACCGTATCTCCATACCTGACAAGGCAGGAGCCGTCCGCCTGTTTTGCAACCGTCGTTGCCTCAATCGTTAACGGTCTTCCCCCGAAATCTACGCTATACACCTTTTCCATGTAATCATACCTTTTTATCGTAACTATCCTGTTTACACTACTCTGCGGCTCTCAACGCCGCCTGACATCCTTTTCCTTGACACCGGCAATGAGAGGGATTGCTATCTCCTTAGCCCGAGCCTGTCGATTGTCTTTTTGTAACGATCCAGGTCCGCCTTTTTCAGGTATTCGAGGAGGCTCCTCCTCCTGCTTACCAGCTTGAGCAGGCCCCGTCTCGAATGGTGGTCAGACGTGTGCACC
The DNA here is from genome assembly GCA_046757185.1 of Thermodesulfobacteriota bacterium. GTDB lineage: Bacteria > Desulfobacterota > GWC2-55-46 > S146-70 > JAUXIU01 > JBHHTR01. The sequence goes on along the minus strand of JBHHXU010000246.1, from coordinate 2,175 downwards.
CTGAAGTGCTCCGTAAGCTCCCGAATCCTTTCAGTCAGGAGCGCCACCTGAACCTCCGGAGAACCCGTATCCCCTTCGTGCATCCTGAAGTCGGTAATGATATCGCTCTTCTTCTCACGATCCAACATGACCTTTACCCCCTTTCAATTCCATTAAAATGTCCATTACTAAAAAAGTCTCTTTATAGAACGACGACAATTCCCTTCAGATAGCCATCCTACACATCACCATGCTACTGTATCATGCTACCTTCAGCACCCTCCGCACCCTGCTGGTTACCGCCTCGTCCTTAAACCGGGCGATAATCTCTTCCGGCGACACGATTCTCTTTATCAGCGCACTCTTGTCCTGGTCGAGAGTCGTAGCGTCATCAAGGGTAAAGTTGCCGCTCTTTGTCCTCCTGAGCGCCGCAAGATGAGCCCCACAACCTACCGTCATTCCGATATCGTGGCTCAAGGAGCGTATGTAGGTTCCCTTTGAGCAGGCGATATGCACCGTCAGGAAAGGCATATCAATCTTCTCGACATCTAAACGGCATATCTCCACCTCCCTTGCCCTCCTCTGTACCGTAATCCCCTTCCGTGCAAGCTTATAAAGAGGGGTACCCCCCACCTTCACGGCCGAGAACATGGGCGGGATCTGTTCAATTCTCCCCTTGAAGTGAGTAAGGGCCTCGAGCACCCTCTCATCACTGATATCGGACGTATCACTCTCAGCAACTACCTTCCCCTCCGCATCGTAGCTGTCCGTTTCGACGCCGAACCGTATCGTTGCGGTGTACCCCTTCTCGCCACTCTCAAGAAAACTGGCAATCTTCGTGGCGCCCCCGATACAGAGGGGCAGGACGCCGGTTGCCATTGGATCAAGGGTTCCTGTATGGCCGACCTTCCGCACCTCGAGCGTCCTCCTCACCTTCATGACCACATCGTGGGAGGTCATTCCCCCCGGTTTATCGATAACGAGTATCCCGGCAAGACTCATGACGGCTCTCCCCTTATCACACCCTCAACGGCCTCGATGACCCTCTCTCGTACCGATTCAAGGCTCCCCTCAAGGTTGCAGCCTGCTGCATTGATGTGTCCCCCACCCCCAAAGTTGTGGGATATGGCAGCCACGTCGATGCTCCCCTTCGATCTGAAACTCACTTTAAACCGATTCATACCGGTCTCCCTGATCATGATGGCCACCTGCACCCCCTTTATGGCCCTAGCATAGTTAATAAAACCGTCAAGGAGCTCCTCGGTTACCCGCAGACTCTTCAGCATCTCCTGCGTTACGACCATTGAAGCGATCTCGCCTCCATTGGTACGCTCCAGTGTCCCGAGGACAAGGGCCAGCAACCGGCACCGCTCAAAGGGATAGCTCTCATAGACCTGCTGTGCCACCTCCCACGGGTCAACCCCCAGAGCCACCAGATCAGCCGCCTTCCTGAAGGCTGCCGGCGAGGTCGCACTATACCTGAAGGAGCCGGTATCGGTGTGGATTGCCACGTAGAGATTGACGGCAATATCCTTCGTTATCTCAATAGAGGCGGCCCTGAGGAGGTCGTAGATCATCTCACCTGTTGAAGATGCATCGGGCTCTATAACGTTTATATCGCCAAAACGGTCATTCGTCCTGTGGTGGTCTATATTGATAATCCTGGTCCCTGTTGCAAGGCTGTTAAAACCCTTCCCGAGCCGCTCCTTCTGTCCGCAATCAACGGCAAAGACGGCATCGTACCCTTCGCCGCTATCGAGCGTATGGACAACCAGTGAGGCGCCGGGGAGGAACTGGAATACCTCAGGGACCGGATCCTCCAGGTAAGGGGTGACGTCCTTGCCGAGCCCCTTCAGCGCGAGGGCGAGGCCGATGGTCGATCCGACGGCATCACCCTCGGGACTCACGTGGGAGATGACAAGGAAACGGTAGCCTCTTTGAATCTCTTCTATTACCCTGTCAACACGTTGATCCATAAAAAAACTTTTAAAGGCTACCCTCCTGCCTGATCCTCTCTATCAGCTGCTCAATGTGGTCTCCGTACTCGATGGAGTCGTCAAAGCTAAAGTGCAGCTCCGGCATATGCTTCAGCCGTATCCGCTGCGCCAGTGTCCTCTTGATAAAGCCGCCCGCGCTCTTCAGCCCCTCCACGGCATCTCTCCTTTCACACTCATCGCCGTATATACTGAAGTAGAC
>JBHHXU010000245.1:0-3234 GCA_046757185.1 Thermodesulfobacteriota bacterium | reverse complement strand
AACACATATCTAAAATTCTTGAAGCTGTTGTATCCCTCTCTGACAATCCGTTCCCTCCACAATATCGCAAACTTCACGGTGCTGAATTGATCTACCGGATTCGTATCGGGGATTATCGCGTTATTTATCAAGTTAATACAGAAACGAAGTGTATCGTTATCTATCATATTCGACATAGAAAAGATGTCTATCGGAAGTGATGATAATGTGCAGATAACCAGCTGCTAGGCTGAGAGGGGGGGCATTTGGTAAAATATAGGTCTAAACTTTGTCATAGCCTCTGCTAGGGTTAGAGGCAGGTTATCCCTAGCGTTAGACATAAATAAAAGCTGCAAGTCTTTATCCAAGGAGTCTCTTCCACGTTCCTTTCAAGTCAAACCTTGCCTTTTTGCGGAGAGGTTTGATACTATCTTCAAGCAAAAAACAGAACACTACAAAGGACACGGATTTTCACGGATAGACACAGATAAACATTTTCAAAAAATTTCTGTTAAAAACCCCCTCACCCTCTCCCCGGTGGGGAGAGGGGAGGTGTTGATTCCCTTCTCTCTACGGAGGAGGGGGGACATGTTGCTGCTGAGGTTGTCGTCTGTTCAATATTCTAAAACTCGTGTTCATCCGCATCCACAATCGCATTAGATTCTCACAGGACAGGGATCTACACGGATTAAGACAGATAGCTGTAAAAGGAATGAGCCATATATATTTTCGCTCTTTTAACTCGAACCTCGTAACACGCGACCCGCAACTCCTGACAATCTGTGCTCTCTCTGGTTGCTTGACGCATAAGCCAGGTTAATCTTTAACCAATAAAGCAGACTCTATAGATGGACCTCAAGGATAAGGTCGTTCTCATCACCGGTGGCGCCAAGAGGCTCGGCAGGGCCATGGGTATTGCTCTGGCGCAGCGAGGGGCCAGGGTTGTCATCCACTACTCCCGTTCCGGGGAGGCGGCGGAGGATACCCTGAAGGAGGTCAAACAGCAGGGTGGAGACGGTATCCTCATCCAAGCCGACCTCATGGACGAGGCTGCGGTGGGCGGAATAATCAAGAAGGCATCAGACCACTATGGCCGGCTCGATATCCTCATCAACAATGCGGCAATATTTGAAGCGGGAGGTTTTGCCGACACCACATCCGAGAATTGGGATCGCCACTTCGCCATCAATCTCAAGGCCCCTTTTCTCCTGAGTCAAGGCTTCGCCAGACAGATCCCGGAAGATGGACATGGGAAGATCATCTTTATATCCGACTGGCGGGGATTCAGACCGGGGATCGGCCACTTCGCCTACACCCTCACCAAGTCCACACTCATTACCATGACGAAGAGTGTGGCAAGGGTAGTGGCGCCGAGGATAACCGTGAACTCCCTTGCTCTTGGGGCAATCCTCCCCCCTGAAGGGGCCGATGAAGGTTTTTTCAGTAGCAAGATAGAAGCAATACCCTTAAGGAGGATTGGAAGTCCCGAAGACGTTGTGGCGACAATTCAATTCATCCTGGAGGGGAGCGACTTTATCACCGGAGAGACCATACTGGTGGACGGAGGAGAACATCTATAAGACAAGTGCACTAAAGTGTGAAATGAGCTAGAGTGAACTAAAGTTAATAAACAAATCCTTAATTTTAGGCATTTCAAACTTTAGTCATTTCAAATTTTAGGCGCTTTACACTTACATAACTTTAGGCACTTTCAACTTTATGAACTTTAAAGCGATATTCAAATGTCGGGTTTTACTTTTGTTTAAGATTGTCCACGTTAGGAGATAGTTGAGAAAATGGCTCTTGATAAGATACTCATCGAAGACCTGCACCTCCGCTGCATTATCGGCATCAACGATGAGGAGCGGAAGAACAGACAGGATGTCCTGATCAACCTCACCCTCTATGCCGACATCTCCAGGGCGGGAGAGACAGACAGTATCGATGACGCCGTCAACTACAGGAGTGTCACAAAGAGGATTATCGAGCATGTAGAGGGGTCTTCCTTCTTCCTCGTCGAGGCCCTGGCCTCCACCATTGCCCGCATCGTCTTGACAGAGTTTCCCGTCGAGCGGGTCAAGGTCAAGGTTCAGAAGCCGGGGGCCCTTCGCTTCTCCCGGTCTGTCGGTGTTGAGATAGAGAGGGAGCGTCACCACTTTTCTCTATGAACACTGCCTACATCTCCATCGGCTCCAACATCAACAAGAGGGAGAATATCCGTGCCTCTATTCGATGGCTGCGGAAGCTCTGTAACGTAAAGGCCGTTTCTTCTGTTTATGAAACGACACCCGTGGGCAACACCGATCAGGAGAGCTTCTTCAATGCAGCCGTTATGGTGGAGACGCCTCTTTCACCAGAGGAGCTGAAGACAACTGTTCTCGATGTCATTGAAGGCAACCTGAAACGCAGGCGCACGACCGACAAAAACGCACCCCGAACGATAGACCTCGATATCTCCCTCTTTAACCAGGGGGTCTTGACCATGGAGGGCAGGCAGATACCCGATCCGGAGATCCTCAGGTTTGGGCACATCGCCATCCCCCTGGCCGAAATCGCCCCCGATTACAAGCACCTCGTCGAAGGGAAGACCCTCTCGGAGATAGCCGCCCGATTCAGAAAAGAGGGCGGCATCATGGCCAGGGAGGATATCTCCTTAACCTGATGGTTGAAGCAATAGAGATGGGGAGAATCCTTCCCCCTCCTAAATTGAAATTGACCCCCTTTTTTTTAGGAACCGGCTTATATTACAAAGAGAGGTTGGGCTACTTAAGGTTGAGCATTTAATCTGTATATAGTTAGGATGATTTTAATGGGTGTCCCCGATCCTTGATGCCTAACACAGCTTAAGGTGTTTTTAATCCAGATAATGTATTGTTAATGGAATATATAATTATTTGTGTTGTTGCAGTGGTCGTTGCCGGACTTACCTTCTTTTCAGGTTTTGGTCTGGGTACACTGTTGATGCCAGTATTTGCAGTATTCTTCCCTGTGGAAATTGCCATTGTCGCAACAGCAATGGTTCATCTTGCCAATAATATTTTCAAGGTCTTTCTGGCAGGAAAACATGCGAGCTTAAAAGTTGTACTTCTGTTTGCAATTCCAGGTGCAGTAGCTGCCGTGTTTGGTGCATTACTTCTCAACTATTTTGCAGCGCTTTCACCTCTAACAAGCTATACGCTGTCTGGAAAAGTCTTTTTTATCACACCCGTAAAAGCAATCATTGCTACACTGATAATTGTTTTTGTGATTGTAGAG
>JBHHXU010000244.1:0-3235 GCA_046757185.1 Thermodesulfobacteriota bacterium | reverse complement strand
AACGACCTCCCCAACCTCATCGCAAAGATGAATGCTGCAAAATGGGGCACATCAGAGGGGCTCTTTGTAGAGGACGGATTCATTACCGAGGGGGCATCGAGCAATCTCTTTATCGTCTCAAAAGGCGTGCTCAGGACCCCCCCTGCAGACAGCGGAATCCTCCCGGGGGTAATGCGGGAGACAATCATCGAGCTGGCGGAGAGGGAAGGAGTGCCGTGGCGGGAGTCCCCCATCAGCGTAGATGAGCTCAAACACAGTGAGGAGGGATTCATCACCAACTCCGTACTGGAGATTGTTCCGGTAGTGAGTGTTGAGGGCTATTTTGTCGGGGATGGGAAAGGCGGCCCAGTCACACGGCTCCTCCAAAAGGCTTATAAAAATCTTGTCGTTACAACAGGTCCCACAAGTCGTTAGCTCTTGATTTTTTAAACCTATTAGGTTACCGTACACTCTATGGTTAAATATCTCCAATCCCACAAAGAGGCCGGCAAAGACTCCGCTCTCTCCGAGCACGACAAGAGGGTTCAACAGCTCAACACCTTCAATGAGATCGGCAAGGCCCTCACCTCCACTCTTGATCTCAAAGAGGTGCTCAACATCGTTATGGAGAAGATCAGCGAAACCCTCACGTCAAAAAACTGGTCCCTTCTCATGATTGATGAAGAGAAGGATGAACTACACTTCGAGATTGTTGTCGGCGAAGGGGCTGAGAAGATAAAAGACCTGCGCCTCAAGATGGGTGAAGGGATTGCAGGATGGGTAGCGCAGGAGGGTAAACCGGTGCTTGTACCCGATGTCGGCAAGGACCCTCGATTCTCGGATAAGGTAGACAGGAGCTCGAAGTTCGAGACAAAATCCATCGTCTGTGTGCCGATGAAGAGTAAGGGAAAGTGCCTCGGCGTCATAGAGCTCATCAACGAGGTAGAGGAGGGCTCCTTCGAAGAGGAGGACCTCCTCATGCTCATGATCCTTGCCGACTACACCGCCATCGCCATCGAGAATGCCAGCTACCTCAAGGAGGTTCAGGAACTGACTATCACGGATGACCTTACCAAGCTCTATAATTCAAGACACCTCAACAGCTTCCTGGACTACGAGGTTGAGAGGGCGAGGCGTTATAAGATGAGCCTCTCACTCATATTCTTCGATCTCGACAAGTTTAAGAACGTGAACGACACCCATGGACACCTCGTTGGAAGCAAGCTCCTGAAGGAGATGGCGTCAGTTATACGGATGACCCTCCGTAAGGTCGATATGGCCTGCAGGTACGGCGGCGACGAGTTCGTCATCGTCTTACCACAGACAACGAAAGAACAGGCTTATCAGGCGACTGAAAAGCTCAGGGAGCTTATCAACGAACACCGTTTCCTTCAGGAGGAGGGGTTGAATCTCCACCTCACCGCAAGCTTTGGAATCGCCTCCTACCCCGATGATGCCAAGGACAAGATTGAGCTGATAAACCTCGCCGACAAGGCGATGTACCGGGTGAAGATGGATTCACGGGACGGTATCGCCGTCTTCTCACAAGAGAATGCATAAACGGTGGATTAAAACACTCCTCTCCATACTATTGATTATCTTGTTACCACCCCTCTACGGGTGTGGTTCAGTCACGATACACCAGAGCGGCACGAGGATCGACAGGGACCTCGTTGATACCATCGAGACGGGGGTAACTACGAGGCAGATGGTAATCGAGACCTTCGATGAGCCGACAGATGTCCGAACCCTGGAAGGCGGAAAGGAGCTCTTCACCTATATCTATGAGGAAGAGAAGGCCCCCACCTACCTCGGCGGTATTATAGAGAACAGGACACGGAAGACAACCGTCATCACAACCCTCGAGATCACCTTTACAAACGGCGTCGTATCGTCCTATAAATTCAAGCGCAACCGGGACAACAACTGAAATGCCCCTCTCTGAGTTGCTTTTCAAGATTCTGTCTTGTAACAATCCAATAACCCTGTACAAGTTGATTGGAATAGTTATCCTTTCTCTGTTCCTGCCCCTTACCGCATTGACCTATCACTCTTTTCGACGACGGAGAAGAGAAAAGGAAATTAAGCGCATCGCTAAGATTCTGAATATAGAACCCGATTACATAGAGGCCTACTATGAGGTTGAAAAGCCCGGTCGCTATCTATTTTACTCGGTTGTCTATGCGGCGGTTGTGTCGTTCATCGGCCTTACACTGCTCTTCCTTGGCGCCGAAATTAGGATCGAAGAATTTCAACCGTGGAAGATCGGCAGCGGGTATTTCCCGGCAGCAGGCTCGAGGCTCGTGTTCGGGATGGCCTTTCTCGGCGCCTATATATGGGGACTCCAGCATATTCATCGGCGGTTTTTTTTAAACGATCTCTCCCCGGCGGTCTATTACCACCTGAGCATCAGGATGATCTTTGCCGCTCTCATCGCGCTGGTCATCTATAATGTCTTCGACGCCTTATCCGGCAGTGAGGGGTCCGGGAACGGCATCACATCGAACATCTGGCCGGCCCTGGCATTCCTGATTGGGATGTTTCCCCAACGGGGTTTGCGCTGGCTCACGGAACGGATCCCCGTTTTTTCACCTGAGGCTGACCCGTCCGTGAGGAAAGCGCCCCTTGAAATGATAGAGGGTATAACAATCCATGACAGAATGCGCCTGGAGGAGCTGGGCATCGACACCTGTTATGACCTTGCCACCTATGATCTGGTTCCCCTTGTTCTCAGAACGCCTTACAGAGCGCGGGAGTTGGCCGATTGGATCCTGCAGGCGAAGTTGTGTGTCCACTTTGGTGAAGCGGTGAGAGACCTCCGACAGCACGGTATACGGAGTGTCATCGACTTAAGAAAGGAATTGGATATTGAGAAACTGGCCCAGGAAACGGCCGTAACCAGATCTGCCCTGAAACGAGCGCAAGAGTCGATCGCGGAGGAGCATGAAGAAATCGATCATTTGTGTGATATAACCCGGGAACTGAGCAAGTTCTCGAATAAGAAAACAGAGGGGGATAAAAAGGCAACAGCGCCATCGGCATAAAAATGACCTCTCAATCGAACACCACGCCCCATCTTATCTCCTCGCCCTATTGACATTATTACTGCCGTTTCACCACCGCATCATCTCACTGTTGAACCAGCAAAATGAAAATTACTCAGAGCACAGGGGTAGAGGAAGCAATGAACGGCCACGGAACCCACGGAAGAACACGGAGGAATGATTTGCCGTGCTCTCTTTGAGTGGCTCATAAA
>JBHHXU010000243.1:0-3242 GCA_046757185.1 Thermodesulfobacteriota bacterium | reverse complement strand
CCAGGGGGGCGTGGAAGGGTGCGGGGGAGGAGGAGACGGGGGAGCTCTACAGCACCCTCCGCTCTTCCGGGGTTACGACGGCATTCGTGGGGTACGAGGAGGAGCGCACCCGGTCGGAGGTGACTGCCATCATCGGGGAAAACGCCATCGTTGAGCGGGCTTCAGAGGGGGAGCGGGTGGAGATTATAACGGCCGTGACCCCCTTCTACGGGGAGTCGGGCGGGCAGGTCGGGGATATCGGAACTATGGTGGGTGAGGGGCTCACCGTTGAGGTAACGGATACAAAACGGCCACTCAACGACCTGATCGTTCACCACTGCATCGTCAGAAAAGGGGAGGTAAAGAGGGGTGATGCCGTCGAACTCGTACCGGATGTGAGGATCAGGAGGGATACCAGTCTCAATCATACCGCCACACACCTCCTCCATGCGGCGTTGAGGAGCATACTCGGCAGCCATATAAAACAGGCCGGCTCCCTTGTCACCCCTAAAAGGCTCAGGTTTGATTTTTATCACTTCTCATCCGTCGATGAGGATACCCTCAAGGGCATTGAAGAGACGGTCAATACAAAGATCAGGGAGAACCTTGCGGTCACTACCCGTCTCCTCCCCTATGACGAGGCTCTCAAGGAGGGGGCTCTCGCCTTTTTCGGCGACAAGTACGGCGATACGGTCAGGCTCGTCGGGATAGACGAGTTCAGCAGGGAGCTGTGCGGCGGGATCCATGCGGGGAGGACCGGCGACATAGGTCTCTGCAAGGTCGTTGCCGAATCGTCTGTTGCGACCGGTGTGAGGAGGATCGAGGCGCTTACCGGCAGCGAGGCGCTCAGGTATATTCAGGAGGAGGAGACAAATCTGAAGCGGAGCAGCGCCCTTCTCAAGAGCGCCCCCCGCGATCTCACCGACAGGATAGAGAGGCTCCTGAAGCAGCAGAAGTCTCTTGAAAAGGAGGTGGAGAGGCTCAGGGAGCGGGCCAAGGACGGCTCTCTTGACGCCATCCTGCGTAACATCCGGCAAATATCCGGCATTGCCGTTCTCTCTACTGAGATAGAGGCAGGGGACGTCAACGAATTACGGATGATGGCGGACAGGGTGAGGAACAAGATGGGTTCCGGCCTGGTTATCCTCGGGGGCCGAAAGGAGGGGAAGGCGCTCCTCCTGGCGGCTGCGACGAAGGATCTGACCGGTAAGATCAGTGCGAGCAGCATCATCAAGGAGCTGGCCGTTATCGTCGGCGGGAAGGGGGGAGGGAGGCCGGATATGGCGCAGGCGGGGGGAGACAGGGCAGACAAATTAACGGAAGCCCTTGAAAGGGCATACGGGATCATTGAAAATATGGTTGCAAAAAGAGAGGAGGCGATGTAATGCTGGACCTGTTTAAGAAGGCCGCCCTTCTGGGCATGGGGATGGTAAGCCTTACCGAAGACAAGATGATGGAGCTTGTTGAGGAGATGGAGAAGAAGGGGGAGGTGAGCAGCAAGGAGGGGAGGGATAGTCTCGAGAAGCTCTTTTCAAAGGTTGAAGAGGAGAGGAAGGCGGGGGAAGAGAAGTTGAGGGAAATCCTCTCCACCTCCCTGTCAAAGGTTAATATCGCAACGAGGGAGGAGATAGAGCGCCTCGAGAAGAAGATACATACACTGGAAAAAAAGGTTGCCGAACTGGCAAAGAAGGGAGGGGGAGAGTAGTTTACGTTACCTCCCTACTCCTCATCGGACTTCTGAAAGAGGTGGAGATACATCGCAGCCCTCTTCTCATTCGGCGCATCATGGAGCACCTTGAGCCACTCCGACTTTGCCTTCTCCTTGTGGTCCATGAGGTAGTAGGTCACGCCAAGCTGCAACCGTGCATGCAGGTAGTGAGGATTTATCCTGAGGGCCTCTTCAAACTCGTTGACGGCCCTGCTGAAGTCGCTCATCCCCCTGTAGGCGACCCCCAGATTGGTCTTGATATCAGCGAATTCCGGTCTGAGGAGAAGGGCCTTCTTGTACTCCTCGGAGGCCTCGCGGTAGAAGGCGAGGTCCCTGTAGATTGCGCCGAGCTCGGCGTGCATATTTGCAAGCTTCCCCTTCACGTAAGGGTCGAGATAGGAGCTCTCCTCCCCCCCCTCACCCCTCTCCTTGGCGGATGAGTATACCTGCTCTGCAAGCTCGAAATCCCCCTTTTCGTTATAGGCGATGGAGAGGTTCAGCGATGCCTCGGTATAGGCGGGGTTGATCTCCAGCGCCCTCTTGAACATGTTGATCCCTTCGTCAATTCTCCCATTCATCTGGTAGATGACACCGAGCAGGTTATAGATATCGGCAAAGTTGTCTTTTACCTTGATTACCTCCTCGAAGTTGTACTGTGCCTCGCTGTAGTTCTTCTCTTCAAAGGCCTTTAAACCGATCTCATAATGATCCTGCCAGTTCTTATTCATCTATCCTCCTCTAAGGTAGCTTATCCATTGTTTTTAAGAAGTCGACGAGCCCTGTCGGTATAGGGGCTGTAAGGGTACTGGTCGATGAGGTGTGTAAACATCTCCCTGGCCCGCTTACCGTCGCCGATCCCGATATAGGATTTCCCGCTGTAGAAGAGGACGGTGTCGGTGACCTCCGCTCCGGGATACTCCTTGATAATCGGCAGGAATCTCTTAAGGGCTGCTTGATAGTTCTTCTGCTTGAAGTAGAAGTTGCCGATCATGTATTCCCGCGCTGCCAGCCTGTTCCTCAGGAAATGGAGAATTTCTCTGGAGCTGTCGGCGTATATGCTGGACGGGTAATAGGAAAGCAGGTCACTGAAGGCCAGGATGGCCTTTTTGGTAGAAGTCGGGTCGCGGTCGATACTCAGGGAGTTCTTCAGATAGCACAGCCCCTTTCCGAATTGCGCGTAGGACGCTTTTGGATGAGATGGGTGGAGTGTCGCAAAGTCCGTGTAGTACGCTGCCCCATCCTCATAGTCGCCCTTCTCGTAGTAGGTATCGGCGAGGTGGAGCTGGGCCTCCACGGCGTACCGGGTCAACGGATAGTTATCGAGAACGCCCCGAAACTGTTCAATGGCGCTGTCGTAGTTCCTCTTCTCAATGAGCTTCATCCCCTCTTCAATCATATCGGTGGGGGGGGCTATCTTGACCTTTTCAGAGGTGGATGCACACCCAACGATCACCATTGCAGAGAGAAGGAGGGAGATGAAAATGGCGTGGTTTTTTTCTCTTTTTGTCATATCAGTGGCGGCCAGTGACGGAACAGCATGGTTCATGGAAACAAT
>JBHHXU010000242.1:0-3257 GCA_046757185.1 Thermodesulfobacteriota bacterium | reverse complement strand
CGTCTTTGGTTAAGCCGACCATTTCAGCTTCTAAAATAATCTCATTTTCCTCTTCGCGAATATTGACCAACGGCTGTATAACTCTAGGCTGACTTTCTTGTTCTTTTCTTTTTATAAGCGCCATGGTTAACACCTCCCTTTAATGATAAAGTAACGCCTCAAAGCAAGGCGTTACTTTATGTCGATTTTAAGGTGTTTCGGTTTTGACTCCTCTTTTTTAGGAAGTACAAGCTCCAGAACTCCGTTTTTGTAGCTTGCACTTACTTTGTCCGCATCTACTTCAGATGGCAGATGAATCGCCCTGTTGAATAAACCATAGAAACGCTCCGTTCTCACGAAGTCCTTTTCCTTTGTCTCTTTCTCTTGCTTCTTCTCACCCTTTATTATTAAGGTATCCCCCTGGACAGAGACGTCTATCTCGTCTTTGGTCATTCCCGGGATATCGGCCTTAACCAGACAGTTGTCTTTGGAGTCGTAGATGTCTACTGCCGGACTCCAAGCGCCTTCAAGTAAACCTGAATCCCTGTCTCCCCATCTTACTAAAGAGGAATCAAACAGCCTGTTCATCTCATTTTGGATTGCTTCCAGATCCATGAAAGGATCCCACCACTTCTCTTTTGGCATCCAAGGTATAATAGCCATAGTTAACACCTCCTTTAAAACTTTGTTTTACTATTTCCTTTTGCCCCGTTAATTACCTTTAAGTCTTTTTATCCTTTACCTCACCTCCTTTCAATAAGTAACATTAATTGGCACTCTCAAACAATGACTGCTAATTTCAGGGCAAAAAAATTATCCCTGCTTCTCTTTTTCCTCCATCTCCAGTATTACTCGTAAACCGTCCACGTTGACTTTTCGTTCCTTCATATAGTGCCAACAGTGCTCAACCTTTTTAATCTCACGCTTGGAATAGAGGCGAGCGCGCCCCTTTTTTCTTGGCGGCCTCACTATATCTTCTTCATCAAGTTGTTTCAACACGTGCACCGGTATGCCAAGAAGCCTTGACACTACACCCGTTGTATAAATAGGTTCGTCTATCCCTATTGGGTATTCTTCAAAATCTTCATCCTCTTTCCTTACCATCTCGCTTGCAACCTCACCTCCTTTCTGCTTTCAGGAAAAAAATATCATATAATAAGAAATATGTCAAGTATTATCGTAATAAATATTTTTATTATAGAAATTGCAGCAGGAAAAAATATACGGAGTGGGGGTGTTTTAAAAGGGGAAAGGCAGGCTTTGAGCGCAGGCAGGAGAAAGGCGCAAGGCTTGAGCTCCGTGCACAAAGACTGCTTTGGGTGGGGTGTAGTAACCACGCCACGCATACAAGAAAATTCGGCTTCCCAGCCGCCTGCATCTCTTCTATGAATATTAATGGTGACGCCATACATAATTCAAGTGTCATGCTTCTTGCTCATGGGAATCGATAACCTTTCACCTCACTCTTTTGTGTTCCTTTGTAGATGAATTCTTTAAACGAAAGGGAACGATTCTCACATCAAGGGCCGGTTGAGAGGTCATAGTAAATGAATCCCGAACCTCTTCAGACAATCGACGAGGGCGCCGAGGGGAAGGCCCACGACGTTGAAGTAGTCACCCTCGATTCGTTTTATGATGGCCGCGCCGATCCCCTGAACCGCATAGGCGCCCGCCTTGTCGAGAGGCTCTCCCGTTCTGACGTACCCATCGATCTCCGCCCCGGTCAGTTTCTTCAGGACGACAGTGGTTTCTACCGTTCGTGATATCTTCTTCCCCCTCTCCCCATCGATGATGGTAAAGCCGGTGATGACGATGTGCTGCCTTCCGTTCAGCATCGTGAGCATCCGCCGCGCCTCCGCTTTGGTGTGGGGCTTGCCGAGTAGAGTTCCTTTAAAGACGATGAAGGTGTCAGCACCGATGACGAGGGCCGTCTGATACCTCTCGGCGACGGCCTCCGCCTTCCTGCGGGAGAGGAGGCGAGCGAGGGCACGGGGATTCATGGCGGAGTCTATCTCTTCGTGATAGTTGCTTGCCACGACACGGAAGGGGAGACCCGTTTTTTTCATAATCTTCTTTCTCCGGGGGGAGGCCGAGGCGAGGATTATCTGCCGGGTGCCGATGCTCTTTTTACTTTTTGAGGGAGATGGAGGCAAAGGCCCTTTCGCTCCTTGATAAAGTGTCTTGCCTGAAAAGATTAAGGGCAGCCCTTCGATGGCTGCCCTTACGTAATTATATTATATGACCATGCCGTTCCTACTTAATGTTCTTCAGGGAATTGCCCTTTTGACAGGGACAGTTCCGAATATATAGCCTTTCGGCGTGTAGGGTGTAGCTGTCAGTCATAAAACCTTCTTTCTGCAGCCTGACCTTGGGACCCTACTTTGCCGCGGCTTTCTTCTTCTTTTTCTTGGGGACGTCCCAGATGATGCCGGGATACTCCGGGTCGTCAGGCACCACGGCGCCCTCCCAGGTGAGCTCCCCCTTCAGGTAGCTGTCCATGCTCTCAGCCGCCTTCTTCGCCTGTCCCATGGCGAGGATGACCGTCGAGCCGCCGGTCACCGAGTCGCCCCCGGCGAAGACCCCCTTCTTGGAGGTCTGGTAGCTCTTGTCGTCCACCATGACGATGCCCCACTTATTAATGCGGATCTCGTCGTCGGTAGAAGGGATAATCGGGTTGACGTTACAGCCGAGGGAGAAGATGAGGGTGTCGCACTCGTCCTCGAAGTACTCGCCGGTCCCGACAGGCCGTTGCCTTCCGGAGCGGTCCGGCTCTCCGAGGGCCATCTTCTCGCACCTGATGGCCCGTAAGTTGTTCTCTTCGTCGGTAAGAATCTCCACCGGGTTGGAGAGGAACTTCCAGTTGATGAACTCCTGCTCCGCATGGTCGAGCTCCTCGCTCCGCGCCGGGGCCTGCTCACGGGAACGGCGGTAGTAGCAGGTGACATCGGCGCCGAGCCTCTTGGCGGTGCGCATGACGTCCATCGCCGTGTTCCCGGCGCCGATGACGGCTACCCTTTCCCCCTGCACAATGGGGGTGCTGTAGGTGGGGAAGTCGTTCGCGTGCATCAGGTAGATACGGGTGAGGTACTCGTTCGCCGAGTAGACGCCGTTGGCGTTCTCACCGGGTATCCCCAGCATCTTGGGGAGACCCGCCCCTGTCCCGACGAATACGGCATCGAACCCCTCCTTACCCAGGAGGTCGTCAAGGGTGAGGATCTTGCCGATAATCATGTCGTAGACGAACTGGACCCCCATCTTTTCGAGGTACTCCACATCCC
>JBHHXU010000241.1:0-3263 GCA_046757185.1 Thermodesulfobacteriota bacterium | reverse complement strand
TCCTCTTCGGTGATATGTGCCGCTCCAGGACCTCAAGGAGCCGCTCCTTCACCTCGATGAGCGTTACCCCCTTCAGGGTAGCGGAGGCGGCGGTGGGGTGACCACCGCCCCCCAATTCGTGAGCAACCGCTCCCACATCGACATCCCTCACCCTGTTTCTTGCAACGAGGTGCACCCTGTCCTCCATACCGACGAGGAGAAAGAGGCACTCCGCCTCCTTCACTTCAACCAGCTTGTGGGCAAACATCGCTATCTCCCCCTTATACCCCTCGGGGGACATCTCTGCCACCAGCACGTCGACACCACAGATGTTGTAATTGACGGCAGACTGTATAAGGTCGTTCAGGAGAGAGACCTCTTTAGGTGTGAGATCTCTCTTCAAAAGGTTCGACACCTTCGTGAGGTCTGCGCCGTGTGAGAGGAGAAAGGCGGCAGCCTCATAATCTTCCGTCGTGGTCGAGGGGTAACTGAGGGCGCCTGTATCCTCATAGATACCAAGCATCAGTATGGTAGCCTCGGTCGGCGTGAGGGGGATGTTTTTCTCTTTGATTATCAGTGTCAGAATCGTCGTCGTTGAGCCGTACCGGTTGGTCACCTCCAGGGCGCCCTTGATGTCGTCCGTGGTCGGAGGGTGGTGGTCATATATGTGGATCTCTACATCCTCCCTTCCTATTATCTCCTTAAACCTTCCGATTCGAGCGGGGTGCCGTATATCGACGAGGATGAGCCTTCTGATGCCGTCGAGGTCGATGCCCTTGGCCTTCTCCACAGGGTAGGGAAAGTCGAGCTTGTCAAATGAGTCCCTCACCCCCTTCTCAAGGGAGCCGGGAAAGGCGAGTGTTGCCTCCGGATAAAGCTTCTTCGCCGCCAGCATCGAGGCAATCGTGTCAAAATCGGCATTCGTATGGGATACAATCAGCTCCACAATCGTATTTATATCACACATCCTACGCACTTACAACGATGGGAGCGCTATGGTGATTCATATTCCGGACTTGCAATTATAGTGGCTGAAAACAGCCTCCCTGAACTGCAGAGAGCGATACCGACGTCCCTACAAAGACAATTGACGTAACGGCGAGGGTAGTATATACTCTTGCAATGGCAAGGCGCATTGTTCCCATTGTTCCATTGATCCTTCTCTTCCTCCTTACCCTTTCCGCCCCTTCACTCTCGGGAATCGGAGACCTCTATCAGTGGACCGATAGTGACGGCAACGTCCACATCACAGACGATCTCCTCCTCATTCCCCCCGAGTACAAGGACAAGGTAAGGGTGTACAAATCGACCCACATAGAGGAGGATGCCCCGACTGAATATAAGGAGGAGGTTTCTCCGGCGCCTACGCAAGGGGGTGAAGAACTCTTCGGAGGCCAACCCCTGAGCTGGTGGAAATGGCGTTTGGACCGGAAGAGACAACAGGTAAGCGACGCGGAACAGGTTGTCGCAGAGCGGAAGAGGTATATAGAGGTCTTTGAGAAGGGGAGGCGGCTCGGTCAGTTCTTTAGTGAGGAGGCGGCAGAGGCATACAAGAACTACAAGGGGGATCTTCCGGAGAAGGAGGAGAGACTAAGGAAGCTCAGGGAAGAGATGGAGGATCTGAAACGGAGGGCGAGGACAGCCGGAGTGCCGAAGGACATAAGGGAGTGAATCCATCATTCCCCACAGATGTTTCTTTTCATTGAGAAGTTGTAGGCGCCGCAGACCCCCAACTCACACGCCCTTTTCAAATCCGAGCACCCTTCGTCCTGGTTCTCCAGTCTGGTGATTAAGAGGATGCCCCTGCTGTTATAGGCCTTGCCGTATGCCGGGGCCATATCGAGCGCCTCGTTGTAGTCCGCCATTGCCAGGTCGTTCCGCCCCCTCCCGGCATAGGCAAGGCCCCTGTTATAGAATGCCTTCGCGTAACCGGGGTCTATCTCGATTGCCTTGCTGAAATCCACAATGGCCAGACCACTCTGCCTCCTTTCAATATAGGCAAGGCCCCTGTTATAGAATGCCTTAGCGTAACCGGGGTCTATCTCGACTGCCCTGTTATAGTGTGAGAGCGCCCTGTTTGTCTGCCCCTTCCGTTTATAGGAAACACCGAGATTGTTATAGGCGATGGCGTACCATCGGTAGTAGTGGGTAGCGTACCCCTCATCCAACTCGAGGGCCGTGCTGAACTCCGCGCTCCCCTCATCGTACCTATCGTTATGGAAATGGTACAGAGCCGTAAAGAGATGGAGCGCCACCTCTTTCTCGACCCTTCCCCCCAGGAGATCTTCAATCAGTTTCAGATTTACCCTCACAGGGGCATAAGAGGGGGCACTCCGCAAGGTTGACGTGAATGCCTCCCGTGCCTCCGGGAACCTGCCTTCCATAGCAAACTCGACGCCCTTGCCATACGCCTCCTCCTCGATGCTCTTCCCATAGGTAATATCGGCACAGGGAAGGAAGACGATGAAAAGGAGTAAGGTAGTTAAGACGATCGACTTCATGGTAACTGTCTCCCAAACGGTGAAGATGGCCTTACTCCTCTATGGTGAATGCGAGGGTCTCCAGGATTTCCCCCTCTTCACTTACGATCTCCACCTTCCAATTGCCCGCATAATGGGGAAGGATGGTCTTGTAGCTGTACGTCCTGAAACGTGGTGACCCTATGGCGAGGGGCACCTCCGCCACGACATTCTCACCGTAGTACCACCGGTGTGTTATGGTGGTTCCTTCACCGTCGAGGATCTTAGAATAGCAATAGACCCTCTCGACTGACGACGGGAATGATTCGGCTGCCCCGATGGGTGTGAGACTTTCTACCCCCGTACCGACAACAGCCGCCTCAACCGATGGGTTAACCTCTCCCCTGACGATAGAGGGGAGTGATATGAGCGTTGTACAGATTAAGATAAAGAACAATCTTCTCATAATAACCTCCAGAGGTGTGATAGCGAGAGTATATAGGAATTTCCCGCCATTGACAATGCAAAAACGGGGGCACAGGGATATGCATTGAATACGGCTTAGATAGCACCCCATTTTACAACCCTGGCCAATTTTGCAATTGACATACGCCGTAGTTTCTAATAAATTATCAGATTACGACCGTAGATGAAACGGAGAGTTGAGCCGCTAGCTCAGTTGGCAGAGCATCTGCCTTTTAAGCAGAGGGTCCGGGGTTCGATCCCCCGGCGGCTCACCATGTTAAGTTTTATACGTCCCCATCGTCTAGTGGCCAAGGACACCGCCCTTTCACGGCGGCGACGGGGGTTCGACTCCCCCTGGGG
>JBHHXU010000240.1:0-3277 GCA_046757185.1 Thermodesulfobacteriota bacterium | reverse complement strand
CGAGGGACCAGGTTTTTTTGGGCTTGCCCGCATGGAGCGCGAGCTCTCGGAACTTCTCGGAAAGAAAGCGGACCTGAGAACGCCCCGGGAATTGAGCAGGTACTTCAGGGCAGAGGTGCTTTCCTCTGCCGTGGAGGAGTATGTACAGGGATGATCTCATTCGACTAAGGCATATGCTCGATGCCGCCAGGGAGGCTCTGGAGTTTACGTCGGGTAAGTCAAAGGACGAGTTCTCCAGCAACCGGATGGCTGTCCTCGCAGTTGTGAAGGATATTGAAATAATCGGTGAGGCCGCGAGTAAGGTCTCTTCGGAAATGCAAGAACGGTACGAAGCCATCCCGTGGCGCGATATCACAGATATGAGGAATCACCTGATACACGCCTACTATGACGTGGACCCTGAAGTTGTATGGGATACCATTCAGAAGGACCTTCCTCCACTTTTAGAAACGCTCCGGAAAATATTACCGCCCAAAGAGTAATAGCATCGTCCTGCAATCTCGAAGCGGCCCTCTCGTTTTTTCGCCTCATGGAGAATATTGGATAGTAGGGGGGGCTCCATTTGGCCTTGCAGAAGCAATAAGCAAGTGCTCCTGAAAATCCTGTTATCCTGTCTAATTATTATTCGTTTACTAAACTCAGCGGATCTGGCACTTCCACTCTGCGTGGTTGTTTGGAGAGAGAAGGAGGGTTATGTTTCCAAGTGTCCTGAACTAGGTGTTGCAAGCGCCGGGGATTCGGTCTCCCGGGCAGTAGAAAATCTAAAAGGGGCGGTAGCGCTCTATATCGATAATGAAGAGGCATTGACCTCATGGGTGACATTGAAGAGAGTTTTACCACGAAAGAAAAGTTCACTTCACATGCCGAGATCACGATATAATGACCAGACTTCCCATCCTGTCTTCCAGGGAGCTCATCAGGATTCTCATTAAAAAAGGGTTTGAAGATGCCCCAAGGCGAGGCAAGGGCTGTCATACCGCCTTTGTAAAAAGGAGCGGTGATAATAAGACACGCCTCGTAATTGCTCCAGATAGAAAAGAAATCCCGATAGGAACGTTGGCGGCCATGGAAAAATTGCGGGAACAGAGTACATTTTAAGGCGGTGAGATAATTTACAGGAGGCGTAAAAACTGGTAGATTAAGACCATGAAGGCCCAAGCAAAGAGGAAGGATGCGAGGGAAAGGGCCCTGAACCTCCTCATCAGGTTTGACGCCGGTGACATCCACCTCGACACCCTGGTAGAGCAGGAGTTCAAGGGGCTCCTCACGCAGGAGAGGGCCTTTGCGATGGAGCTTGTCTACGGCGTCCTCCGGTGGCGGATAAAGATAGACTGGATTATCGACCTCAAGGCCAGGGTCAGGACAAAAAAGATGGAGCACCGCGTCCTCAACACCCTGCGGCTGGGGGGTCTATCAGCTCCTCTTCCTCTCAAAGGGCCCCCCCCACGCCGTCATCGACGAATCGGTCAAGCTTCTGAGAGGCGCCGACAGGAGGAGGGGCGGCTTTGTCAACGCCCTCCTGAGGGGGATCAACGACGGGGGAGAGGGCATCATCTTCCCCAATCTCAAAGAATCCCCGGCAAGGTACCTCTCCGTTGTCCACTCCCACCCCGAATGGCTCATAAAACGGTGGCTCAAGCGATACGGCACGAAGGAGACGATCGCCCTCTGTCAGGCGAACAACCGGAGACCGCCCCTCACCCTGCGTACCAATACCCTATGCATAACGAGGGAACAATTGCTGCACAACCTCCTTAAAAACGGCATTCAAGCGGAGCCCTCCCGCTTCTCCCCCCTCGGCATCACTATCAAAGAGAGGCCCGCCGTACCCCTCGCCGCTGCGCCCGAATTCTACCTGCAGGATGAGGCATCCCAGCTCGTCCCCTGCCTCCTTGCGCCCGAACCGGGAGAAGTGATCCTCGATGCCTGCGCGGCGCCGGGGGGTAAGGCAACGGAGCTCGCCCAACTCATGGGGAATGAGGGGAAGGTCTACGCCATGGACATCTCCCCCCGGAAGGTACAGGTCATTGAGGGAATCGCCGCTAGACTGGGGGCAACGAACGTATCCGCCGTCAGGGGTGATGCCCTGAAGCGCATCGACTTCGCACCGCCTGACGGTTTCGACGCTATTCTCATTGATGCGCCGTGCTCCGGCCTCGGCGTCGTGAGGAGGAACCCCGACATAAAATATAGAAAAGGGGAGGAGGACATCGGGCGGCTCGGCAGACTCCAGTCGACCATGATGGAAAACCTCTCAACCTGCCTCAGGGACGGCGGGAGGATCGTCTACTCCACCTGCTCGCTCGAACCGGAGGAGAACGAGGAGGTCATAGAGGGGTTCCTCGTGAACCATCAGGAGTTCGTTATCGAAAGGGCCGCCGATTTCCTTCCGGAAACCTGCCGCCCCCTCGTGGATGATGACGGCCTCCTGCGAACGCTCCCCCAGAGGGACGGCATGGACGGCTTCTTTGCGGCAAGGCTCAGGAAGCTCCCTCGATGAGCTCTTTCAGGATTGACCGGTGGCACCTGCTCTCATCCTTGCAGCCACAGAGGAGCGTAATGGTCTCGTTTCTCGACCGCTCCGCGAGAGAGGCAATCAAAACCCTTTTCTCCGGCGACTCCATCTCGGCCAGGAACCTCGCCTTGAACTCCGCCCACTGAATCTTTTCCCCCTTCCACTCCTTAATCAGGGGAAGGCTCGTCCCCAGCTCCCTGAGCCACTCGTCGACGGCATCCTTCCTCACCCCCCTCGGCCAGAGCCGCATGACGAGGATGCGACTCCCATCGTCGGGGCTGCCTGCGTCGTAGACGGTCTTGGAGGTCTTGATCATTGGACCATCAGTCAAAACAGGAGGGTCATTTTATCGTTATGGTCATCACAAGGATATCGTCCGAAACTTTACCGTTGTTGATGCTGAATACCTCATCAATGAGAGCAGTATTGAAATCGGCGCCCCCAAGGGTGCGAAAATGCTTTGCAAAACGAACGATACCCTCCGTGCCGAAGAAGCGGCTATCGCTATCTCTCGCCTCGGTCAATCCGTCGGTGTAGAGGATAACCCTGTCTCCCGAAGCGAGTTTTCGCCGGTGCGCAACACATCCGGTCAGCAGTGGGTTTTGCATACCGAGAAAGCTCGTTTTCGACGACAGGAGCTCCACCTCCCCACAATCACTCTTACAGTGAATAACCGGTGGATGGGCGGCCCCCGCACACTCCAACGTACCTTTTTTAAGATCGAAAAATATTGCAAAGAAGGTCGTATATATCCCGGTGCTT
>JBHHXU010000239.1:0-3286 GCA_046757185.1 Thermodesulfobacteriota bacterium | reverse complement strand
AGCACTTCAATCTTAGCATCCTGATCCACCTTGCTGACATACTCATTGTAGCAGTCGTTATCTACTGGCTCATCCTTCTGGTCAAGAATACAAGGGCGGAGAGGATGCTCTGGGGACTGGGGATCATTGTCGTAGCCTTCTTCCTCTCCGGCAGGATGGAGCTACTCACCCTCCACTGGATACTCAACAACTTTTTGAGTTCCATACTCATCATCATCATCGTCATCTTTCAGCACGATATCAGGAGGGCCCTCATACAGGTGGGCAAATCATTCGGCACCGGCGAGTGGCACGAGAAAACGGGGTACATAGAGGAGATTGTCAAGGCGGTCTCCCTCATGGCGTCTGAAAGAACCGGGGCCCTGGTAGCGCTGGAAAGGGACGTCGGTCTGGGGGACTATATCGAGTACGGTACCGAGATCGATGCCAAGGTGACAAAGGAGATACTCCTCTCCATCTTCAACCAGACATCACCGTTACATGATGGTGCGGTCATCGTCAAGGACGGGCGCCTGAGAAGGGCGGGCTGTTTCCTCCCTCTCACGGTGCAGAGCGTGAGCAAGCAGCTGGGGACAAGGCACCGGGCGGCCCTCGGCCTTTCAGAGGAGACCGATGCGGTGGTGATTGTTGTATCGGAAGAGACGGGCGAGATAACTCTGGTAGCCGATGGAGCGATTGAGAGAAACCTGGACACTGAGTTGCTGAGGGGCAGACTTAAGGAGCTGCTCACGAAGGAGGCGAATGTAGGTCAGACATTCTTGAAATGGGCACGGTCATGAAGGGTACGCTTTTCAGCAATATCTGGCTTAAGGTGCTGGCGCTTGCCCTCGCGACGCTCCTCTGGTTCCTGGTGGTAGGGGAGAGGGGTACGGAGATCGGTTTTCTCATCCCCCTCGAGCTGAAGGGGAACCCCGAGGATATGGTAGTGACCAGCAACCCTCCTAGGGAGGTCGAGGTCAGGGTAACAGGTTCGAAGACCCTCCTGTCCAATCTGTCGCCGGGGCAGATCAGCGTTGTTCTTGATCTATCAAAGGCTGTCCCGGGGACAAATAAATTCAATCTCATGAATGAACAGATCAAGGCCCCAAGGGGCATATCCGTTATCAGGCTCAATCCATCCTTCGTAAAGATCAAGATGGAGAAGCTCCAGAGCAGAGAACTCCCGGTCAAGGCAAAGCTGACCGGTAAGGTGGCGGAGGGGTACAAGGTCGGCGAGATCAGTGTGAACCCTGAGACGGTAGAGGTTGTGGGGACGAAGAATCAGTTGCAGAATTTAAAATCCATCTCAACGGTTCCCTTCAATATGGATGGACTGACCGCCGAAGAGACGGTGCGTGTTGCTCTGGAAATACCGGAGACCGGTATCAGCAAGCTCTCTCCCGATACGGTAGACATAACGATAACGGTTGAGAAAAAGGAGAGCAGGTAGACGATGAAGAGGCTGTTCGGAACAGACGGGGTGAGGGGGGTGGCGAATATCTACCCCATGACGGTTGAGGTGGCGACACAACTCGGAAGGGCTATCGCCTTCGTCTTCAAGGAGGAGAAGAGACGGCACAGGATTGTGATAGGAAAGGACACCCGTCTCTCGGGCTATATGATTGAGAGTGCCATGGTTGCGGGCATATGTTCCATGGGGGTCGATGTCATGCTCGTCGGTCCCCTGCCGACACCGGGGATCGCCTTCATAACGTCGAGTATGAGGGCCGATGCGGGAGTGGTTATCTCCGCATCACATAACCCGTATCAGGATAACGGCATCAAGTTCTTTTCGAGAGACGGTTTCAAGCTCCCCGACAGGATAGAGCACGAGATAGAGGACTTTGTTCTTGAGAATAATGACGAGGGTCACCGGCCGACGGCCGGTGAGATAGGCAAGGCGTACAGGATAGACGACGCTATCGGCAGGTACATCGTCTTCCTGAAGAACACCTTCCCCGATGAGATGACCCTGGACGGTCTCACAATCGTTGTCGATTGCGCAAACGGTGCGGCATACAAAGTAGCCCCTGAAGTGTTCTACGAGCTTGGCGCCGAGGTTATCCCCATAGGGGTAGATCCGGACGGTGAAAACATCAACGAGGAGTGCGGTTCCCTCAACCCCGAGGTCATCGCGAGGGCGGTCAGGGAGAACGGCGCCGATATAGGGATAGCCCTCGACGGTGATGGTGACCGGTGCATAGTGGTGGATGAGGAGGGGCGGCTTGTTGACGGCGACCATATCATGGCGATATGTGCAATAAGGATGCTGAAGGAGGGACGCCTCAGGGAGAAGACGCTCGTGAGTACCATTATGAGCAACACGGGCCTTGAAGAGGCCATGAGGAGGGCAGGGGGGAGGATGGTGAGGACGGCGGTCGGTGACAGGTACGTCGTTGAAGAGATGGTGCAGGGAGGCTATAACCTCGGAGGGGAGCAGTCGGGGCACATCGTTTTCCTCGACCATACGACAACCGGCGACGGTATCATCTCGGCACTGCAGCTCCTTTCGGTCATGCAGAAGGAGGATAAACGGCTATCAGAGCTCACCGAGGTTATGCGTACCTACCCGCAGGTCCTGTTGAATGTGAAGGTACGTGAGAAGAGGGACCTGAAGACCATTCCCCGTGTGGCCGTTCTCCTTCAGGAGACAGAGAGGGAGCTCGGTGATGAGGGGAGGGTTTTTGTACGGTACTCGGGGACAGAGCCTCTCGCACGGATAACGGTTGAGGGGATCGATAGAGGGAGAATCAGGAGGATGGCGGATAACCTGGCAGACGCTATCCGTGAGGAGCTGGGGTGAACCGTATTGCCCCTGTGGATTGAGGGAAGTGGGTGTTGCAACGGTTAAGAGGTGAATGAGATATGGCGAGGCTGTCGGTAAACGTTGACCATGTAGCCACCGTCAGACAGGCGCGACTGGGTGCGGAGCCCGATCCCGTGACTGCGGCAATGCTGGTAGAGCTCGCAGGTGCAGACGGTATTACCGTGCATCTCAGGGAGGACAGACGACATATACAGGACAGGGACCTCGCCCTCCTGCGGGAGACGGTCAGGGGTTTCCTCAACCTTGAGATGGCGGCAACACCTGAGATGCAGAAGGTCGCACTGAGTGTGAAGCCCGACCTGGTGACCATCGTCCCTGAAAAGCGGCAGGAGCTGACCACCGAAGGGGGGGTGGATCTCAGGCTCCACCGGGACAGGGACCATCTCAAACGGTACGTTGCAGGCCTCAAGGATGCTGGGTTGAGGGTCAATCTCTTCATAGACCCCGATCCCGAGCAGATAAGGATTGCTCACAAACTGA
>JBHHXU010000238.1:0-3310 GCA_046757185.1 Thermodesulfobacteriota bacterium | reverse complement strand
TTCACCGATGAAGGGGGGCGCCTCAATGTCGTGGCAAATGCAAACGACTATTTTTTACAGGTTTCAGTAATCGATAACGGCAAGGGAATAAAAAAAGAGGACATGAACCTGATCTTCAAGGAGTTCAAACAGCTTGACAGTTCCACTACCAGGGGGCATGAAGGGACTGGCCTTGGTCTCGCCCTTACCAAGCGGTACATAGAGATGCAGGGCGGCACCATTACCGTAGAGAGTGAGTATGGAAAGGGCAGCAACTTTACCTTCAGACTGCCGGTAGATATAACAACCATTCCACCGGCGCCGGCACAACTACAGTGAGAGCATTCAGAGAGTATCGCACTTTCATTCTCTTGACATGTACATGGTAATCCTTTACTATACGCAGGAAAATAGACCTTATGCCGTATAACGTCGTTACTGCACTGCTTTCAGCAACCGATGGCAGATCTGAAGAACGGGAAAATAAGGAACGTCTTGCCTGAAAATCCCCGCAGGAGGTTTATGAGACATCTTTCAGCCGTGGCAGCAGCAACGGTGTTACCGGCAATTTCGGTTCTCCTCTTTATCAGCCAGGACGCCTCCTCGAAGAAATCCCCCCTCGAAGAAATGGTCGCCTTGCCACAACCGGAAGTAGTAGCTATTACTATTAAGGAGCAGGATACCTTCTATTCCATACTCTCAGATCTTAACATCCCTCCCGCGGAAATCATTGCAATGACAAGGGCGGCGAAAGGGCATTACAACCTGAGGCACATAAAAGAGGGGGGCACCCTCAAGGTAACAACCCTTGAAGGGGAACTTAAAAAGCTTGAATACAGGTATACCGATCTGAATGCACTGTTGCTCGAACGGGTTGAGCCTGGCGATAACTTCTCCGCCTCTACGGTTGAGAGTCCCCACTCGGTTGCTCCCACCCTTGCATCGGGGACAATAGAAAAAACGCTCTATGAAGCCGCCATCGACGCGGGAATTGATACAAATATCATTATCGAACTCTCCGATATATTTGCCTGGGATGTAGACTTCACCACGGAGATACGAGAAGGTGATTCATTCAAGGTCCTCTATGAAACCATTGTTGCAGAGGGACGGAATATCGGCACAAGGAAAATCCTTGGTGCTGAACTGTTGAATAACGGGAAGCGGTTTACCGCGATCTATTACAGCGACACAAAAGGCAAGGGGGGGTATTACAACGCCGAGGGAAAGTCTCTGAGCCGGCAGCTTCTCAAGTCTCCCCTCCGGTACAGGAGGATATCCTCCTACTTTTCAAAGAGACGTTGGCATCCGATTCTCAAGCAATACAGGCCTCACCACGGTGTCGACTACGCTGCTCCCGTAGGCACTCCCGTAGAGTCGGCAGGGAGCGGAAGAGTAATCCATGCGGGGTGGAAGTCAGGCTACGGCAATGTTGTCACTATCAGGCATAACGGCGCCTACACGACAGTATACGGTCACCTGTCGAGAATCGCAAAGAGGATAAAGAGGGGAAGCAGGGTTGAACAGGGGCAGCTGATAGGGTATGTGGGCTCCACCGGGATATCTACCGGTCCTCACCTCCATTACGAGCTGAAGATAAACGGGAGGCTCGTAAATCCCCTCTCCATAAAACCCCTTCCTTCAAAATCCATAGCAAAGGATGAGAGGGAGCGGTTCAAGGGAATTATGGGGGATGTCATGGCACGCCTCTCCGCCGAAGGAGAGGGGTATGTAAAGGTCGCCGATGCACGGGAAAAGCGTCGGAAACATTAAAAGGGTATAGACTCTTTTATTTTACCCTGCTTCATCCTCTCTTAAAATTGTTGCCTCGTTGCATAGTCCTCATGCAGCACGTCTCACGGTTTACCACGATTTTATTGTCCCCCTTGCACTGTTCAAGGTTCAACATACGTTACTTTCATGGCGCCACATCCTTCCCTCCATACCGTCCCATTCAACCGTGCCCTGGAATCGGTTTCATCTCTCAGAAGAGGTGAGCGGCTTCTCCTTACCACACACCTCTCTTCAGTAAAGGCATTCTTTGCAGGGGCGCTCCTGCAAAAGACCGGTCGGCCCTTACTGGTCATCGCACCGACGAGGGAGGGTGGCGAGCGGTTCATCACGAACGCGCGTTTTTTCCTCGGGAAAGATAAGGTATTCTTCTTCCCGTCATGGGAGCTCCTTCCCTTTGAGGAACAGTCCCCCCACACAGAGATAGCGGCTTCGAGAATGGAGGTCCTCTATAGCCTCTCTAATGGGGCGCCCACCCTTGTGGTGACAACACCGAGGGCCCTCATGCAACGGGTTCTCCCCGCCGAGGCGTTTATAGACGCCATTGAAACGATAGAGGCTAGCAAGAACGTGGCTATCGCCCCCTTCATCGAGAAGATGGAGAACAGAGGGTACTCACCTATGGCCCTCGTGGAGGAGAGGGGGGAGATGAGCGTCCGGGGAGGGATTGTTGACCTCTTCCCACCCCTCTACCCCTATCCCGTCAGGGTGGAGCTCTTCGGCGACACGATAGAAAGTCTCCGCTTTTTCGACCCCACTACACAGAGGTCAGGGGATGCCGTTGACCGCATAACCATCCTCCCCGCAAGGGAGGTGATAACCGGCAACGAGGCACGGGCTAGGGCCTTAACGGCGCTGAAGGTGAGAGGCGATGAGCTCGGAATAGCACGGGAGAGACGAGAGATCATCGCGGAAAGGATGAGGAGCGGCCTCTCCTTCGCGGGGATGGAGTTTTTTCTCCCCCTCTTCTACGAAAGACTCGACACCCTCTTCGATTATCTTCCAAAAGAGACACTGCTTCTTGTCGACTGCGAGGAGGAAATACACGGGGAGGCACACTATTTCCAGCGTGAGATAGACGAAATGGCAGATAAGGCCATCGCCGGCAACCGCCTCATCGTCAGACCGGAGCGGCTCTACATCACTCCGGGGCTCATTGAAGAGCAGATCGCGGAGAGGGGAGGTCTCTTTTTTAACGACAAGGCTCCTCCTCCCGACGGACGGAGTATTGCCACCTCCACGGCGGCGGAACTCACCGCCGAATCAAACCTCGACATAAGGCAGGATATCTCCCTGAGGAGAGAAGAGATATTGCGACCGCTGGTGGATCGAATTGCCACGTGGCTTGAGAAGGGGTGGCAGGCAATCCTCGCCGTCTCGACAGAGGGACAGGCGGAGCGGCTGAAGGAGCTCCTCAACGCCTACAGGGTGCATATTGAGGTGGAGACAACCGTTACACTGCCCCTCATCGGAACTATCGGACGAAGGGGGGGAGAGGGAGCATCCATAGAGGCTGCCCCCTCCAACCATCTCCCCCAGG
>JBHHXU010000237.1:0-3319 GCA_046757185.1 Thermodesulfobacteriota bacterium | reverse complement strand
GGTGCGCAAAGAGCTTGAAAACATCCCTGCCTGTGCTATACTTTGCTTACCGGAAGAATGTTACAGTTCCATCGTCTGACCCCCTTTCTCTATCAATTTTAAGAACACGTGAACAGAGGCCTCGCATAGCCGTTTCTTCAGCGTTACAATTATCGGGTCTGCGCAACGCCGCCCCGGAACCTTGACCCTTAATGACTGATTCTGATAGAAACTGCTCGTGTAACCGTTCAACACAAGGGGTACAGGCAATGCCGTTTCATACTTTCACGATATGAAGGGAAACTACCAACAAGGAGAGATAGGCCATGGGTGAGGAAAAAAGGATTACCTTCAGTGTCATCAAAGCCGATGTCGGCGGGTGCGTCGGTCACGCGAGTTTCCATACGGAGATCCTTGAGACGGCGAGGGAGCGGCTGGATAACGCAAAAGAGAAGGGGACGATAAAGGATTTCCATGTGCTCCTCTGCGGCGACGACCTGGAACTGATTATGACCCACGACAGGGGGTGTAAAGCGGACGAGGTACAGAAACTGGCATGGAATACCTTCTCGGCCTGTACGGAGCTGGCAAAAAAACTCAAACTCTACGACGCAGGACATGATATCTTCTCCCACACATTCTCCGGCAGCCTGAAGGGGACGGGATGCGGTGTGGCAGAGATGGAATTCATCGAAAGGAAGAGCGAACCGGTCATCGTCTTCATGACCGACAAGACCACAACCGGTGCGTGGAACCTCCCCCTCTACAGGATATTCGCCGACCCCTTCAATACGGCCGGCCTCATCATGGATTCACACATGAGGGAGGGCTTCACCTTCGAGGTCCTCGACATCAGGGAGGGGAAGGTTATCACCCTCGCCTGCCCTGAGGAGAGCTACCACCTCCTCGCCCTTATAGGCGCCATTGACCGGTACATCGTGAGGAGTGTCTACAGGAGGAGTGATGATGAGATTGTCGCAACCGCTTCGGTGAAGGATCTCGACCGTCCTGCAGGGAAGTATGCGGGGAACGACGACCCGGTCATGATCGTCAGGTGTCAGTCGGGCTTTCCCGCCGTCGGCGAGGCGACCGAGCCCTTTACCCTCCCCCACCTCGTCATGGGGTGGATGCGCGGCTCCCACCACGGCCCCCTCATGCCCGTCCCCTTCTATGAATCGAACCCGTCGCGCTTTGACGGCCCTCCGAGGGTCATTTCAGCGGGCTTCCAGGTAAGCAACGGCTTTCTCATCGGGCCCCACGACATGTTCGATGACCCAAGCTTCGACGACTCACGACACCTGGCCGGCACCGTTGCAGACTACATGAGGCGACACGGCCCCTTCCAGCCCCACCGCCTCCCCCTTGAAGGAATGGAGTCCACATCACTCTCGGATGTCATCGAGGGTCTCAGGAAGAGGTTCAAGAAGGGGGAGTGAAGGCGACGGAAGGTCACCAGAGTGGGAGGAATACGGTCCTTCCTCCGGGGAAACTCCCCATTAAAATACTCGACAGGCTCCTCAAGAGGTACGCCTCATCGGGCAACGGTGTGGTGGTAGGGCCCTCCATCGGTATCGACGCGGCCATCATACGCCTTGGCGACCGTTACCTCATTGCGAAGACAGACCCCATAACCTTTGTCGCCGCCGATATCGGCCACTACGCGATACATATCAACGCCAACGACATCGCCGTGATGGGCGGCAGGCCGCGGTGGTTCCTCGCCACCATGCTCCTCCCCGAGAAGGGGACAACCGCCCGTTCGGTAGAGCGGATATTCTCCCAGCTCTCATCGGCGTGCACAAGCATAGGCATAACCCTCTGCGGGGGGCACACTGAGATCACCATCGGATTGGAGAGACCCATCGTCGTTGGTCAGATGCTCGGTGAGGTCAGGAGGGAGACACTGATAACCGCCGCGGGGGCGCGGGTGGGAGACACTATCATTCTCACAAAGGGGATAGCCATAGAGGGGACATCAATCATTGCCAGAGAGATGGGGGGGGAGCTTACGAAACGGTTTACAAATACCTTCGTAAAGAGGTGCACGGCTTTTTCAAAGAAGCCGGGGATATCGGTAGTGAAGGACGCGGAGATTGCTCTAAAGAAAGGTAACGTCCATGCGATGCACGACCCCACCGAAGGGGGGCTGGCCACAGGTCTCTATGAGCTCGCAACGGCATCGAATACAGGCGCCCTCATAGAGGGGGACGCTATCCCCGTTCTCCCCGAATGCAGGAGGCTCTGCGACTATTTTGGTATCGATCCAGTGGGGCTCATCGCCTCCGGGGCCCTCCTCATGACTGTAGACCAAGGTAGCTCCGACTCGGTTCTCAAGGGGCTACACCGGGGTGGTATCACGGCGGGGGTCATAGGGAAGGTCGTCGCCAAAGGGCAGGGAATAAATATATCAGAGGATGGCAGGAAGAGGCCCCTCCGCCCCTTCGAGAGGGATGAGATAACGAAGGTTCTATCGTGATACGTATTGTGTATAAGGCAAGGAGGGCGTTATTGTAGGCAAAAAGATAACAACCTATCGGGACCTGGAAATATGGCAGAAAGGCATTGAGATTGTAAAAGATATCTACGCCTTGACGGAGCTATTCCCTAAAAAACTTTAGCGCACTACTCATCACACACGACCCACGACGAAACAAAGGAGGTAATACGCAATGAGAGGGACAAAGAGATACTCCCCCAAGACGACGAAGAAGGCCATCGATACCTATAAGGACCCGTACCTCCCCAAGGAGGGGCTTCACGACATGGCTGCCTGCACGAGGTGTCACGCCGTCTACCACAATAAGAGGTGGACCCTCGACGAGACACTCTACAGAAGGAAAAAGGAGCGGAAGAAGACCCTCCACCTGCTCTGCCCCGCCTGCCAAAAGATAAGGGACAATTTCGCCGAGGGTTTTGTATCTCTGAAAGGGGCCTACCTCAAGGAGCATAAAGGTGATATAATAAACATCATAAGAAACGAGGAGGAGAGGGCGATGCTCAATACCCCCCTCGGAAGGATTATGACCTTACAGGACCTGGGTTCTTCAGTAGAGGTAACCACCACCGATGGACGGCTCGCCCAGCGGATCGGCAAAAAGATACACCGGGCCTGCCAGGGTGAGCTGCAGATCAAGTGGACGAAGAATAAACTGACGAGGGTCACCTGGAGGAGATAGGCAATGGCGGGAGAGGTAGAGGCGAGGCTCTACGAAAGGCGGGAGGACAACACCGTCCGATGCTACCTCTGCGCCCACCTGTGCAGTATCAAGGAGGGAAGAAAAGGAATCTGCGGGGTGAGGGAGGTCAGGGAGGGAACCCTCTACGCCCTCGACTACGGGAA
>JBHHXU010000236.1:0-3374 GCA_046757185.1 Thermodesulfobacteriota bacterium | reverse complement strand
GCTCGAGTGGCTCACCGCCACCTTTCCCAGTGTTGAGGTGATGCTGTAGATGAGGGCGACCAGTATCATGAGGAGCGACCCCCTCTCCTTCCCTATCGCCCTGATAGGGCCGAGTAACCCCTCGCTCGCCGTCCGAACGTTCAGGAGGTAAGCGCCGCCCGTCACGCAGAGGATACCCGTGAGACCGGAACTGTCCGGGAGCTCGCCAAGAACGATAAACGCCGTAAGGATGATGAAGACGGGACTGAACGCCATGAAGGGGATTGTCAGCGAGAGGGGTGATGCCTGTATCGCCTTGACATAGAGGAGTATGGCGCCTATCTCCAGGGGGAGCAGTACGAGGAGGGTAATCCAAAAGGTCCCATCGAGGTGGGGAATCGGAACGAATAAGAAGGCAGCGGCGAGAAAAGGGAGGGAATACCCCTCCCGCACCCAGGCGATTGCATACTCATTGGTGTCGCTCAGTGCCCTCTTACTCAGGGCGTCAGCGGTGGAGAGTGAAAAGGCGGAGAGGAGTGCGAGAGATATCCATAACATTGCGGGCTGCGAAGGGGCTATACCTCCCGGGAGCTGCTGTTGCCGGCGTGATGAGAGCAACCGCTTCTCCCCTTCATAACGGAATACCTGACGGAAAAGCGCCTAGGAGCGGCGTGGAGCAAACTCCTGCCCCGCGGCAATCAACTCCTTCGGCGTCTCCTCGGTCTGAAAGTATTCCCCCTCTTTGATGCCGAAGATCAGTGCAACGAGGCTGTAGGGAAAGGTCTCCCGTCTGTTATTCAAATCCGTTACGAGGTTGTTATAAGAGCGCCGGGAGGCGCCGATCCGTGTCTCGGACTCTCGCAGTGATGCCATGAGGTTCCGGACCTCCCTCTTATTCACCAGGTCCGGATAGTTCTTCAGATAGGCGAAGAGCCTCCTCACCTCACGAGTGAGGGAACTTTCGGCCCTCCCCCTGGCGGTAATGCTCTCGGCGCCCATCGCCCTGCCCCGCGCAACCATGAGGTCGGAAAGGATCGTCTGGCCCGCTCCCATCTCCTCCCGTACAAGGAGGATGAGGTGGGGAACCAGGTCGTCATTGCGGTGGTTGAGGAGTTTTTCCAGATGAAGCCGTGCGTCCTCTATATCCTCCCTCGTCCTCGCAAAACCGCTGTATATCACAGCCCCTGCAATAATGAGGAGAAGGGGAATCCCTGCAGCCACCCAGAGAACCGTTCCCGTTCCCGTTTCCATCTCACCTCTCTGCCTCCCCTTCACCTTCAACACTCTGATGAAGGGTCACTATCTCAGCCACGACGTACTCCCGCATACCCGTCGGGAGATGTATCCGCACCTCATCGTCAACCTCTCTGTTGAGGAGCGCCCTGCCGATGGGGGAGCTCAACGATATCTTCCCGTTGTTCGGGTCAACCTCCTCCGGCGCCACCATCTCATAGGTGACGACATCACCGGTGTTGACATCCTCGACGGTCACTTTGGAACCGAAGCCGACCCTGTCACGGGGCAGGGCATCGAGGTTGATGGAGGAGAGGGAATCTATCCGTGCGTGCAACTGGGCCACCCGCGCCTGAAGAAAGGTCTGCCTCTCCTTCGCGGCGTCGTACTCCGAGTTTTCGCTCAGGTCGCCGTGAGCCGCCGCCTCCTTGAGCTGGCGGGGAACATCCACCCGCAACTCCCGCTCGACCTTCTTCAGCTCCTCTTCAAGCTTTTCTATGACCGGCAGCTTATGCATGATTCAGCTTCACGATACCCTCTATATGATAGGTGTGGGGGAACATGTCGATTGTCGTGGCCCGCTCCGCCCGGTATCCGTGTCTCATAAGAAAGGAGACATCCCGCGCCAGTGTCGCCGGGTTGCACGAAAGGTAGACGATTATTCCCGGTCTCACCTTCACAATCTCCCTTGCCGCGGAAAGGGCCCCTCCCCGAGGCGGGTCTAATAGTACTATATCGTGTGCCCCCTTATCAAGGCCCTTTAATCCCCCGGCGGCGTCGTTGCGGAGAAAGGTGATGTTGTCCATCTCCTTTGCCGTGCTGTTCAGGATACCGTCCCGTACCGCCACCCCATCCCTCTCTATGGCGATAAGATTACGACACCGTTTAGCAAGGGGGAGGCTCAGGTTCCCGGCGCCGCTGAAGAGGTCGACCACCGAGTCGTCTTCACGGGGATCGGCATAGTCGAGAACCGTATCTACGAGCCGCTCGTTCTGCCCGGGGTTCACCTGCGAGAAGGCCGACAGGCGGCGCCTCATCAGGAGCCCCCCCACCCGGCAGGCGAGACAACCGTCCCCAACCGACGCTACCGTCCTCCCTCCCCTCCTCCCCGACGGTGTCAGCCTTAGCTCTATCCCCTTCAGGTTGGGAACGCTATCCATGAGCCTGTCGAGAGCGACCCTCGCCTTTTCCCTGACGTGAAGTATGGCAACCGTCTTTCCATCCACACCGCCCACCCCCACCTCGACGGTGTGGAGGGGGAGCTCGGGCGCCTGGACCGCCAGAGCATCACGGAGTGCATTGAAGCTCCCGTTGATGAGCGGATCGAGGAGGGGGCACTCCTCCAGCTCGACGACATCGTTTGAACCGGCCTCAAAGAAGCCCCACCGTCCATTTCGTACATGGAACTGCGCCCTCGTTCGGTATCCCCTGTCCGTTTCGGCGGCAACGGCCCTCTCAAGGGGAAGCTCCTCTACCCCGCCTATCCTTTCGAGGCTCTCCCTGAATATCCTCTCCTTCCATGCCACCTGGTCACGATACGGGATATGCTGCCACTGGCACCCGCCGCACCGACCGAAGAGGGGACAGAACGGCGCCGCCCGGCCCGGTGAAGGGGTAATTATACGCTGCACCCTCCCCTCAAGGAAACCCCGCTTCTCACCGGTCACCTCGACCTCAACACGGTCGCCGGGGGCGGTGTAGGGGACGAACACCACTTTGCCGTCAACCCTCCCGATGCCCCTGCCGCCATAGGAGAGGGCCGTTATCTCGGTTGTCGTTATACTGTCCGGGAATCCGCTTCGATGGAAAATCGTGGTAGGATGTGTGGACACGACACTAAACCTTCAGGAGCCCCTTTATCTTCTCGACAGCCTCCATGGCATCCTTTGCGTATCCGTTCGCCTCTATCCTCTCGGCAAAATCCTCGGTCACGACCGCTCCGCCCACCATGGTCAGCACGGGAAACCCCTTCTCCTTGAGTTTCTTTATGACGTTGTCCATCTCCATCACCGTCGTCGTCATGAGGGCGGAGAGACCCACCATGTCAACCTTTTCTTTTACCGCCTCATCGACGATGCGCTCCGTCGCCACGTTCTTCCCGAGGTCGATGACCTCAAAGCCGTGGTTCTCCAGGAGGGTGGAGACGATGTTCTTGCCGATGT
>JBHHXU010000235.1:0-3379 GCA_046757185.1 Thermodesulfobacteriota bacterium | reverse complement strand
GGGATGAAGAAAGAAACGATTTATTCATATAAGGATTTAACAGTACGGCAAGAGCAAGACGGCTTGTTAGATGAAACCATTAAATTATTAAATAAAAATGTTTAGCGGGATATTATCAAACCTAAAGAAGCTAAAAAGCTAGATTATGTTTCTTAAAGATAAGTGGATCGTCCTCGGCGTAACGGGGGGAATAGCCGCATACAAGGCGCTGGAGGTCACGAGGCTCATCGTGAAGGCGGGGGGGAGGGTCTGGCCCGTCATGACGGCGTCGGCGACGGAGTTCATCCGTCCCCTCACCTTTGCTACCCTTGCCGGGAACCGTGTCGCTACGGGACTCTTCGATGGGAGTGGCGAAGACCACATAGCGCTGGCAAAGCGAGCCGACCTCGTCATTGTGGCGCCGGCGACGGCAAATATAATCGGCAAGGTTGCCTCCGGTATTGCCGACGACCTCCTCACGACGGTTATCATGGCTACGGGAGCGCCCGTACTCTTCGCCCCCGCCATGCACACCAGGATGTATGAAAACCCGATCGTCCAGGGAAATATCGAAAAACTGAAACAGCTCGACTACCGCTTTGCAGCTCCAGAGGAGGGCGACCTCGCCTCCGGTGAGGAGGGGATTGGGAGGCTCGCCGACCCGGATACGATACTCGAGGCTGCCATCATCTCCCTTGCACCACAGGATATGGCGGATGAAAAAGTCCTCGTCACTGCCGGACCAACGCAGGAGGCCATCGATCCGGTCCGCTTCCTCTCCAACCGGTCGTCGGGGAGGATGGGGTACGCAATCGCCCGGGCTGCGAGGAGACGGGGCGCCACCGTTACCCTCGTGAGCGGCCCGACAACCCTCCCGCCGCCCGAAGGGGTAACCGTTGTCAGAGTCACCACCGCAGCCGAGATGGCCGCAGCCGCCTTAAGCCGCTATCCCACATCAACCATCGTCATCATGGCCGCCGCCGTCTCCGACTTCAGACCGAAAAATCAGCAAAAGGAGAAAATAAAGAAGGATGTCGCCGAACCTGTCCTTCAACTGGAGAGAACACAGGACATCCTCATGGAGATGGGGAGGAGGAGGAAGGGGCAGTTTCTCGCCGGCTTCGCCCTTGAAACCGAAAACATCGTAGACAACGCAGAGCGGAAGCTGGTGGAGAAGAAACTCGACCTCATCGTAGCCAATGACACCGGCGGTCTCGATAGTGACTCAAACCGGATAACCGTGATAGTGAGGAACGGACAGACTGAGGAGCTACCCTCCCTGCCAAAAGAGGAGGTAGCCGAGAGGGTTATTGACAGGATAGTAAGGATGAAATCACGATAACCTCCCTCCCCCTACCCTGAGAGGAACATCTGGAGGGCCCTCTCCATTGCCGGCTCCCACTCCTTCCCGCTCCGTTTCATAGCCTTCAATCTCCTCCTGATATGTTTTGCAGAGGTAAGGCTGGCCTTACCTGTGGGGTCCCTCTTGAGGCAGGTTGCGTTCTTCCCCTTCGTCAGCAGCCCCGTCACGGCATCCAGTGAGAGCCGGTAGTAGATCAACCGTTCTCCTTTGTTGAGCTTCCACTTCGACCGTGAAGAGAGGACATCGATCATGTGATGCCATCTCTTAACCCTGTTCAGCATGAGCAGGCTCGAGAAGATCGTCTTGTTTGTCCTGAATGAGAGAGGGGTATCGCGAAGAACGGAGTCGAGGAAGCGGTCGTTCTCCCTGTGCACCGCCCTTGCTATCTCCCTCGGAATCCGCCATATCGACTTGTCTACCAGTGCATCGAAGCGAAGCTCCCAGTAGACATGGCGGTGTATCCGCGTGGCAAATGAGCTTACCATCCTCTCGGGAATGAAGATGTTGTGTGAGACGGTGTCCGCCGCAAGGTGGCTCATGTAGCCGTGAGCGAACGCCCTCTTTGCATTATCATCCGCCCGCTTCATAAGGTTGAAACCGAATCGCCAATTGTGACAGTGCTCAATCTCCCTGGCGAGATTCTTCCCCACGACTATATCGGCGCTGATCGTGCCGTAGAGGTAGTCGTAGGGGAACCGCTCGATTATTCCTCTCACCGCCGGAGCGAGGATGCCGAGATTGTTCAGGACATCCCTCCCGAGTTCGAGGTGCGTTGCGGGTCCCCAGGCGTGCGCCTCGCCGGGGGCGAGGAGCGCCACCACAACAACCGAGATAATGACTATATAGAACATAAATTTTATGGTATAGTATGGCCACCTCATTGTAAAGGGGGAATAGGTGTGGACAGGAAGGAACGGTTCGAAGAGCTTAAGGAGGAGACCATACAGTACCTCTCTTACCTGATGGAGATGGGCGTTGAATCATTACCGGTCCCAAAACATGGGGACAGTCCCGATTCTACGGCTATCGCCCGTAAATCTGGGACAGTCCCCAGAATCACACCTCCGGCAGACCTCACCACAATAAGAGAGAATCTGGGGGAGTGCATGCGGTGCAGGCTCTCTCAGGGGAGGACCACGATTGTCTTCGGTGTGGGGAACCCGAAGGCGGAGATCGTCTTTGTCGGAGAAGGGCCGGGGAGGGATGAAGACCTTCGAGGAGAACCCTTTGTCGGCAGGGCGGGTCAACTTCTCACGAAGATTATAGAGGCCATGGGACTCAAGAGGAGCGACGTCTACATCTGCAACGTCGTCAAGTGCAGACCGCCGAACAACCGGAACCCCCAGCATGATGAGATAGCCGCCTGCAGGCCCTTCCTCGAGAAACAGATTGATGCGATACGGCCGAAGTTCATTGTTGCCCTCGGGAGCCATGCGGCCCAGACGCTTCTCAATACGGAGACTCGTATATCAGATCTGAGGGGGCAGTTCCACTGGTACCGAAACGGAATACGG
Source organism: Thermodesulfobacteriota bacterium (assembly GCA_046757185.1). Taxonomy (GTDB): domain Bacteria; phylum Desulfobacterota; class GWC2-55-46; order S146-70; family JAUXIU01; genus JBHHTR01. The sequence goes on along the minus strand of JBHHXU010000235.1, from coordinate 523 downwards.
TTGATGCCCACCTACCACCCGGCCTTCCTCCTGAGGAACGCCAACAAGAAGAAGGAGACCTGGGAGGACATGAAACAGATAATGAGTGAGTTGAAGCTTCCGGGGAAGAGCGGGGAATAGCTTGTTAGCTTCGTCAGCTTCATTAGGTGTTAGGGGAAATAGAGGAAATCAGTCTAAGAAGCCAATCAGCTAATGCCTAAAAAAGCTAATAAAGATTCGTTGATGAAAAGAATCCTCACCCTTGTCCTCTTTGTCTTCTTTACCGTTCTTGCCCCGCGAGTCGATGCCGCCATTGTCCACCACCTCAAGGTGGAGGGGATCATTAACCCAGTCATATCCGAATTTATCATCAAAGGCATTGAGGAGGCAGAGAATGAGGATGCCGAGGCGGTGATTATCCAGATCGACACACCGGGTGGACTCGACCTCTCAATGAGGGATATCGTGAAGGTCATGCTTGCGTCGGAGATCCCCATTGTCGTCTATGTCGCTCCTCCGGGTTCACGGGCGGCCTCCGCCGGTC
>JBHHXU010000234.1:0-3382 GCA_046757185.1 Thermodesulfobacteriota bacterium | reverse complement strand
CCCTTTGTGTTGTGGGACCACTTCGACGTCAGTCCTGGGGCAGGGTTCCCCGACCATCCCCATCGTGGCTTCGAGGCCATCACCTATGTCTTTGAAGGCTCGATGAACCACAAGGACAACCTCGGGAATGAATCGACGGTTACCAGAGGGGGAGCGCAACGCTTCACCGCGGGGAAGGGTTTGGTCCATTCAGAGATGCCGTCACCGGAGGGACATACGCGCGGCATCCAGCTCTGGATTAATCTGCCGAAACGCCTGAAGACGACTCAGCCGTCATATCAGCAGGTTGATGCTCAGGATATCCCGAAGCAGGTAATCGACAGAGGTACAGTACGCACCATCGCGGGCGAGGGGTCGCCCCTGGAGCTGCATACACCGGTACGCTACCTCGATGTGAGCCTCGAAGAGGGAGGTCAACTCAGAGAACAAATTCCCGGTGATTATCGGGGATTTGTTTACATGGTTGATGGAAAGGCGACCGTCAACGGTGACGAGGTTTATTCCGGTGATGGATGCTATATGGAGAATGTTGCCGAATTACACGTCGAGGCCGGTGGTTCGTGCCGTTTTATGGTCTGTTTCGGCAGGCCCCATGGAGAACCTATCCGACAATACGGACCTTATGTAGATTAAGGAGGAAACAATGGGTAAAAAGGAAGCGTATCGAGGCAGGGATATTATCGTCTATTTTGATAGCGTCAGATGTATCCACTCCCGCCACTGTGTGCTCGGTCAACCGAAGGTATTCCGTGCAAATGCTGAGGGACCGTGGATTAAACCGGATAGCGGGTCGGCTGAGCTGATAGCAGGAGTAATACGATCGTGTCCGTCAGGCGCTCTGACCTACAAACGGTTAGAGGGCGGGGAGGATGAGGCGCTTCCTGAGGTTAACGTCATTCGCACACTGGAAAACGGCCCCCTTGCCGTGCATGGAGACATACGGATCGACGATGAAGAACCCATGCTTCGGGCAACCCTCTGCCGATGCGGCGCTTCAAAGAACAAGCCCTTTTGCGACGGGAGTCACAAGGAGATTAGCTTTGTCGCCACCGGGGAGCCAGAGACCATCGAATCCAAGCCTCTCGAAAAACGTGACGGCCTTTTAAAAATATCCCCGCTCAAGGACGGGCCGCTCATGATAACAGGGAATGCAGAGATCTGTTCCGGCACGGGCCGTACCGTCATCCGCACTCAGGAAACAGCCCTCTGTCGATGCGGAGCCTCTAACAATAAGCCGTTCTGCGACGGCTCCCATGCAAAGATCGGCTTCACATCGGACTGACATTTTTCTCGACTCTATAACTCTCAAGATATCAGATTCCGCCATACGAGAAAAAAATCTGCCCCCGTTACTCACAGCTCTCAATGGGGGGGGGCAGGTCATAAAACTCTCTATGCTATGGGTTGACGGGGAGGTGTACCGTAAACCTGCTCCCCTTGCCGAGCTCGCTTTTAATATCGAGTCTGCCCTTATGGGCATCGATGATTGTTTTTGCGATGCCCAGCCCGAGACCGGCGCCGGTAACATCGCCGCGTGACCAGTCAACCCGGTGAAACCTCCTGAATATATTCTCTCTCTCATTCTCCGGTATGCCGACTCCCGTATCGGCAACGGATACCTCAATCCAGCCAAGTATTTTCCATAATGATGCCCTTCTCAAAAGGAGGAGCTTGCTCGATGTGGTGCAGGTTATCTCTACTGTGCCCCCTCTCCGGTTGTACTTGACCCCGTTCTCGATAAGGTGCATAAAGAGCTCTCTCAGCCTCTCCTTGTCACCCACCATCTCCAGACTTCCCTCTGCCCCATGGAGGCATACTGTTACCCCCTTCTCGTTTGCCAGGGGGGAGATGAGCCTGCAAACTGACCTCACCACCAGTGAAAGGTCGAGCAGCTCCTTTTTTAAAACAATCCCCCTCAAATCGGACCTCGCCACGTCGAGTATCCTTTCTACGAGAGCGGGCATCCGCGCAACCGTTTCATAGACCACCTCGATGGTCTCACGATACCTCTTTGTACTCCGCTCTTTCTCCAGGGTAATTTCGCAGTCTCTCCTTATAATGGACAAAGGTGCTATGAGCTCGTAAGAGGCATTGGCAAGGGATTTTTTCCGAAGAAGGAGGGCCTCTTCCAGCCTCCTGAAAGTTGTATTGAACGCCTCGGACAATCCTGCGATCTCAGAGTCCATCTCTTCAACGGGGACAATCCTGTCGAGGTTCTTTTCGGTGATCTCCTCGACCTCTCGAGAGAGCCGCTTCACCGACCTGAGTAGGGGGACGACAATAATGAATGCTTCCCCAATGGTCACAATAATGACAAGAGGGAAGCTGTACCACAGAGCGGTCCGGAGGGAGTTTGCAAGGGCTGTGGCCCTTGATATGTCGTCACCGGCAAGGATAATAAAGTTCCACCCGCTGAGTGACACCCGTCTCGTCAGGAGGCGAACCGGCTCTCCCTTTGGCCCCTCTACTACCTCATAGAAGGATTCGACACTCCCCTGGATACGTTCTCTGGGATCAGGCAGTGATCCTTCTGCAAGGGAGGGCGACTTCCAGAAATGACTCCCATTGCTATGCAGGATCTGATAGTAGTGACCGGAATAGGGGACGAAGTACTCATCCAGCTGAGCCTCCGCGAACTCAATGTCGAGCCTGTCCATCCCGTGCTCTATGATGCTGTTGATTTTCTCTGCCCTGGTGTGGAGGGCTTCGTCTATCGATTCGAAAATAATGGAGTTGAGTGCCCTGTCGAGGTAGATTCCCACACCGAGGAAAATTATTGTCAGCGCCATGATGAGGAAGAGCGCTGTCCTGGTTTAATTGAGTGTATCATCTCTCGTTTTGAAAATATCACCTTGGGTGATAAGACGGCAACACCACAATAGTCATTACCATAAAAAACGGCATTGTAGAATCAGTAATCGCACCGTTCAATAATGATATCCCGGGATTTAACCAGAATTGGTGCTGATAGTTTCAATACCCCTCTCCCTCCCTATCCATGAGTGGCATAGAGATAAGGAAGTTGAGGTGCCGGAGATCACTCAACCCGTTGGGTTGCCATTAGTCAACTCCCTGCTTTATTGCAGCGATTTGGAAAGGGGGACTAACGAAAAGGGGACAGAACTATTTTCTGTTGTCAAGTAAAACAGCAGAAGAATTAAAATAAGGGTATTGACTGAGCGGTGGAGGCGGGAGTACAATTAGGTCTGGCCCTATAACTCTCTGGGCTACCGACTACCGGAGCCCGATGGGGCGCCCCTAATTCTGCAAACCAAAGAGAGGTGTTTGTCGTCATGGACAATACATTAAGGTTAGCGACACGAAGCGTGCGGATTGCCGGTATGCTTTTTGGCACTGTCAAATACAGTATTCCCGGCCTGAT
>JBHHXU010000233.1:0-3389 GCA_046757185.1 Thermodesulfobacteriota bacterium | reverse complement strand
GCGCGCGTAGCACTGCTGGACCTCCCCCTCGCGTTCCTCGTAACGCTCTCAATCCTCTTTTTTCTTATGTGGAAAGAAAGTGAACGTACTATCCACCTCCTCCTGTCTGCCGCGGTGTGCGGTCTGTCTGTACTTCTTAAGGGGCCGGTTGGGCCTATGATAGTCACAATGGCGGTGGTGTTAAATGTTCTCCTCCTTGGGGGGGGGGCGACCTTCCGAAGGCGCTGGAAGGAATCTATACTGGCTGTGGTGCTCTTTCTGGCCATCGCGGGCTCCTGGACCGGGGCGATGTATCTCATCTGGAGCGACCTGTTTATACAGGAGGTTTACAATGAACTGATAAAGGCCAGGTTCCTGACCTCCTACTCCACGGGCCCCGAGGCCGTACTGGGCGGGATACTTCTGCTGTTACTCCCGTGGAGTTTCCTCTACTTGAGATCCCTTGCATCGACCCTAGGGAGGGGCCTGCACCATGAGAACAGGTCTGCGCTCTGGCTCCTTGCCTGGAGCCTCGCAAGCCTTGTCCCCTTTCTCCTGCTTAAGGTAAAGTTCGAGAGGTATCTCCTGGTTGCTGTTCCGCCTGCAGTTCTGCTCTTATGCACCGTTCCGTACAGAAGCAGTTTGTGGCAGAAGCTCGCCTTCAGGTCGACGGCCGTGCTCTACGGGCTCGTGGGCCTGGGGCTCATTGCCTTCGGATTCTGGTTCAGGGTTTCTCCCCTCTGGGTAATGGCGCTGCTTCTTATCCTTCTGGGTCTTTTCTGTTTCAGGGCCTGGAAAGCGCGGGACCTCGCCGCGACCGCCTTAACAGCAGGGCTTTTTCACATGGTCCTTTTCGGGCTCTTTTATCCGGGGATCGGGATTCAGGCCATTCCCCCCGACCTTTTGTCGGAGATAAGGAGGAACGCCGCCCCCGTCTACTATTACAGGGGCGACAACCCGGGTCTCCTTTCCATCAAGCTCCGGAAATCCATTCAGAAGGTTAAGGGGCCGGCCGAGCTTAAGCAACTCTCGGAGTCGGGCGTAAAAATCATAGTCGAAGAGAAGTACGAGAAAGAGTTCAGTGAGGTCTTGACAAAAGCGGGGCTCCCGGCGTCACAACCCGCGTTGCGGTTCACCTCTTTCTATTCCCGCGTAGGCTGGATCAACTTTCCCCGTGAGGGGACTACCGTGGAAGATTGGAAAAGGGCGTTCGACGAACGGTCGCTCGAGGGCCTTAAGACCGGCTTTGCGCTCTACTACGTCAAGAGAGGGAAGGTCTGATCTTTTCAGACCTTCCGCGGTACGCGGTACATGAATGTACCGTCATTCTTGATTGCTGTAAGCCATTGAAATTGTAATCCGGCAGGGCCCGCTGAGAGGCCGGCAGGTACTGATGCAATTTGGCGCCATTAAAAAAATAGCAACCGTATCCCTGGTCTTATTTCTGTATGGATCCGCCATCTACTCGAGAGGCCTGATGGAGGATAGTGCTTCGCAGGGTGTTGTGCGCCCCGAACCTGTTCAGGCACAAGGTGAAGCCGACCCTCTGTTTGTGGAGAATACGGTCAACCCCGACCAGGACATCCCTGTATCGCACGTCTCTTCCCTCACACGTCTCAGAGACGGAAGGATTGCGTGCGTCTGGTACGGAGGAAACCGCGAGGGAGCAAAGGACGTTAAGATATACCTTTCGGTCTATGATGAAGCATCCAGGGTATGGTCAAAGCCCAGGACCGTTGTCTCCAGAGAAACCAGTTCGAGAGAGCTGGGAAGATACGTAAGGAAGGTCGGTAATCCGGTTATCTTCAATGACCCGGAGGGTAGACTCTGGCTGGTCTACGTCTCCATCTCCATCGGCGGTTGGTCCGGGAGCTCCCTGAACTATAAAGTGTCTTACGACAACGGCGGCACATGGTCTCCTTCCAGGAAATTGTATCTCACTCCCCTCTTCAACCTCAGCAATCTTGTAAAGAACAAACCGCTCTTCCTCAACGGGGGAACTATTCTCTTGCCTGTCTACCACGAGCTGGCCTACAAGTTCCCCGAGCTGCTTCTATTCAAGGTAAGCGGTGATGAGTTGTCGTACGTAAAAAGGAGGATGCTCTTTATGCCGGGGCTCCTGCAGCCATCTTTAATATCCACCGGGTCCAGGAACATCGCAGCCTATTTCAGGAATGCAAGGGAGGGGGCAAAGAATTATGTAATGAAGTCCGTAAGTCCCGATAACGGGAGAACATGGCAGGCGCCGGTGAATACCCCGCTCCCCAATCCGAACTCGGGATTCGATATGGTTGCCTCTCCGAGGGGGCGGACGGTGATAGTTCTTAACGATACCTTCAACGACAGGTACAGGCTCGCCGTCTACGCATCAAAAGACCGTGGCGAAAACTGGGAAAAGGTTATTGATCTGGAGAATGCCCGGGATAGGGAGTTTTCATACCCATCGATAATCCGCACCCCGGAGGGTCTCTACCATGTAACCTATACCTACGACAGAAAGCATATAAAACACGTCTCTTTCACCGACAAGTGGCTTGATGGAAATGGCCCCTGAACTCCTCCTGGAGCATATCGCCGCGATACTGTTCGTCCTGTGGGTAGTCCTGTCGATAACAGGCAGGTTCTACCCCTACGCCGACCGTCCCGTTCCCGTGAGGCTGGCGGTTGTGGCGGCTATCGCAGCCATAACTATCGCTCCCCTGGACAGCCTTAGTGTCTCGGAGGGCCTCTTTACACTGAACCCGACCTTCTCCATCGGGCTCACGGCGTTCCTTGCTCTCGAATCCTTAAAAAGACTCACGGGGATAAAGGTCTTGAGCGACAGGAACATCTCCCTCTTCGCCGTATGGAACCTCGCCATAGGCTCGCTGCTCTACAGCAGCACGATAGGGCTCTTTCCCTTTGACATCTATTATATGGGGTACGGTTTCTCTCATATCTTCTGGATGCTCGGGGCCTTGACAATAGTTTTAATCCTTGCCGGGAATACGCTGCAATGGGTCTTCATAGCGTATGCCGGCGCCTGGCGGCTCGGACTTCTTCAGTCTCCCAACCTGTTTGACTATATCATCGACCCTTTCCTGTTCTTCATATCCCTGGGGATTCTTATTGGTAAAGGGATACATATGTCCCGCACAAGGTTTGCTTCTTCTAAGGCTTGAAGTCATTCTCAACATACCCCTACGGTCATACCTGGAAATGAGAAGGAGGCCCGTAACCAACCCCATCGCCGACAACTAAGCCCCAAGGCATTGCCAAGGGGCTTTTTGTTAACTTTGGTAAGACTGATAGGGGAAATATATATTTCTTGTGGAAATCAAGTGTGCGGATTCTATCCGAAGTTTGCACTTGATTAATCCCCCCGTTTCTGAATTAGTGACTCCAAAGTTGGATTGTATTACACTACAGGT
>JBHHXU010000232.1:0-3438 GCA_046757185.1 Thermodesulfobacteriota bacterium | reverse complement strand
CGCCATCAAGCACCAGCATGTCACTACAGATAAAATGGTGAGCTTCTATCTCGTCAATCTCCTCGTGAAGTGCATCGACGCCGAGGAGTTCCACAGCAATGAAGAGCCCCTCGCCATAGTCTTTAACAGAGCCACACAATCCAGCCTCGCCGAACAGTCCATCATTTTCAGACGCATCGGTGACCTCTCCCTCTACCTGTCCGGTTTTTTCGCGGAAAGCCTCTCGCGAAAGCTGGTGGACGTCGACTACTACATCACCATAGGCAAGGCATCCTACGGGAACCTCGCAAACCTTGACGCAGGGAAGAGAGGGCAGGCTCCCCTCTCTGAAGTTTATCGAGAACTCGCGCAGAGGTTCCTCACCTTTACCGACATCCTCACCGAAGTAAGTGAGAAATGCAGACTCACCTCAAATGAGAATATCCTTCGACTCTATGAACGGTGGCTGAAGACGAGGAGTGATCTTGTCGCCAGGATGCTCAGGGAGATCGGCATTGAGCCCCTCGACAACATCAGTGTCGATCCCGTTCAGTAGGAAAGGTATGGGGTGCTGCCTTATCCTTCTTTTCCCGGGCGGAGAATATTCAATGGGAGGAGTACAATTCACATCGCGCCGGTCTTCTTTACATAGATATCCTTTGCTATTTCATGGTCTATGGCAATGCTCGTCTCCCCTATATATATGACATAGGTCGGCTGTTTCTGATGAAGCCTTATTAACGTGCCGGGTACCAGCCCGAAGGAGCCGAGGCGGTCAAGCCTGTCGTGGTGCTTCGGCGCGATAAAGACGATCCTCCCCGTCTCCCCCGGCGCAAGCTCCGTAATATTCAGGATGAGGGGTCGTATCTCTTTACTGAACCGCTTGCAGCACTCCCCCCGGGGGATTCGCTTGCCGTGAGGGCACAACGGGGGGTGCCCCAGAAAGGTACAGATGCTGTCCGTGACCTCCCGGGTCAGGATGTGCTCAAGTTCACAGGCCGTACCTTCCCACTCCTTCTGCTCCAGCTCCAGTACATTAGAGAGAAGCCACTCCGCCAGCCTCTGCCGACGCACGACATCGCTCCCCAGTTTCTCCCCCTTCCCGGTCATGGTAATGCTATTTACTGCTATCGTTATGAGACCCTTCTGCGCCAGTTCCTCAAGGCATCCCTCCGTCTTCTCGACCTTGGATTCACCCATCACCCTGTCTCTCGTAACCGTCTCACCCCGCTCCTTGATAATCCAAACGAGCTCGAGAACCTCCTCTGTATGCTTATCCAACGTTATCGCCATTACAGCTCCTCATGATTAGGGTTAGAATCCAGCGCCTATGAGTCTCAGTGAAAAGTTCAGCACACCGCCTACGAGAAGGGCGAAGGGGAAGATAAAGGCAATCATCCACAGGGCGGTACGCAACCCTCTCTCCTTTATAATCATGAAGAGGTTTGCTATGCACGGAATAAAGAGGGTCATGGTAACGAGACTCACCACCGTCTGAACGGGATTCATGAGGCCGTCCTTCTGGAGGACATACAACCCCGCCGCGCCGTAGTCCCTCCTTAAAAAGCCGATGAGGAACGCATCGGTTGCCATCGCCGGGAGACCCAGAAAGTGCTCGACGATCGGAGAGGCGGCCATCTCTATGATACCGAGGATATTGAGTTTGTCCATCGTAAAGAGGACCAGAGTGCCGAGGATGAAGAGTGGAACGGCCTCCTTCAGATACCAGTCTATCCTCGCCATCGTCTTGTAGGCGATATTCGTGAAATGGGGAAGTCGTATGGGTGGAAGCTCATAGATGAAATCAGACGGCTCTCCCGGAATGACCCTGGCAGCGAGGAGCCCGGTAAAGAAGAGGACGCCGATGACCACACCAAGCCAGACCATCATCGCGCTGAAGGATACACCGCCGAGCATACCCAGGATGACGCCCAACTGAGCCGAGCAGGGGACGCCGAGCGCAAGAAGGAGGGTTACGATGATCCTGTCCTTCTTGCTGTCGAGTATCCTCGTCGTCAGGGTCGCCATCGTATCACACCCGAGACCGAGGACCATGGGGAGGACTGCCTTGCCGTTGAGGCCCATCTGCCGGAATATCTTATTGACCATGACGGCGAGTCTCGGAAGGTAGCCTGAGTCTTCGAGGATGCTGAAGGCTATGAAGAATGTCCCGACTATGGGGAGGACGATGGCAATGGAGTAGGAGAGGGCCATCGTTATGAGGCCGTACTCTCCAACGAGGAGCTCCTGGATAAAGATGAAGGGTATGAATCCCTCGACGATCCTCGTCGCCCACGGTGAAAAGTGCTTCTCGAAGACGAACCCCTCGAGGAAGTCAACGAGCGTCCCGGCGCCGAAGCTTCCCACGAAGAGGTACATGACATAGAGGACCGCTAAAAGTAGAGGAATGCCCCAGAACGGGTGCATGGCGAGGTGTCCGAAACGGTTGCTGAAACCCTTCCCGCCGACCTTCGAAGTGGTGAAGACAGCATCGATAATCGTGTCGGCCTCCGCCATCCGCCTCCTGTTTATGACATATCCAAGGGGCTCATGGTAGAGTGTACGGAACCTCATTCTAATCTCCTCTATAGTAGCTATACCCTCTCTCCCCACATTGGCATGGAGCCATTTCCCGAGGCTCGTATCACCGGAGAGGATCATAAGCGCGAGCGACCTCTTCGATATGTTGGCGTCGGGAAGGAGCGCCTCGACCTCCCTTATGGCTCCTTCGATCTCCCTGTCGTACGTGACGGTAAAGGAGGAGACCCTGGGCTCTTCCAGCCTCTTCCTGAGCGTGTCGAAACCCTTCCGCCTTGTCGCAACGGTGCTCACCACATCGATCCCAAGAATCTCAGACAGCCTTTCCGTATCAATGCTGATTCCTCTCGAGGCGGCTTCATCAAAGAGGTTGAGATCGAGGACGAAGGGAAGTCCCATCTCCGCCAGTTCGATGGATATGAGGAGCCCCCTCTTGAGGTTCTTTGCATCGGCAACCTGGACTATCCTCTCCTGCCGCTCATTGAGGAGTATATTCCTCGTCACCTCCTCATCCTCGGACATGGGAAGGAGGGAGTTGATCCCGGGGGTATCGATAACGGAATACTCCACCCTGTTGACGGTTGCCTTTCCCCTGGAGACCTCGACCGTTGTGCCCGGATAGTTGGAGACGGTAACGTACCGGCCGGTGAGGTAGCCAAAGATGACGCTCTTCCCTACATTGGGGTTGCCTATGAGGATGATCCTGGGGAGGGGCTCTGTATCTGATGCCTGCTTCAGGGCATTGTTGTGCATTATGAACTCTTCAGTAGCAGGGTTATAAACCATTCATGAAATTGAATATGACTTTCATTATAATAGTTGAGGTTTCACTCCCTGTCAACATATTCCCGAACCTTCGGGCAGGAACAGTACGAGGAACTTGCCATGAGAGCAAAAGAGATTCATGGGAAGATGGTATCA
>JBHHXU010000231.1:0-3448 GCA_046757185.1 Thermodesulfobacteriota bacterium | reverse complement strand
CGCGCTGACTCTCCAGTATAACAGGGTACGCCAGGCGGCGATAACCAAGGAACTCATGGAGATCATCAGCGGCGCGGAGTCGTTGAAGGGGTAAAGTTGTTAAGGAACCTCTGAATAATTCGTCCCTGAACTATTCAGAGACGAAAAAGAAAAATGCGATTTTCTTTTTCTCACATTTTCAATGGCTTACCGCCACCGAAAATGTTGACACATCCCCGTGTCGTGGAAGGTCTGAATAAATCAGACCTTCCCTTATAGAGGAGAGGAAGAGAGTCACGATATTGTAATGTTATGAAGACCTATCTGCGGCTTTTGCGATACATGGGGCCCTATTCGTTGGCGCTGATCGTTGCGATCGTGTCCATGGTAACCTTTGCCCTCTCGAACGGCGCCATGGCCTACCTCATAGGGCCGGTCCTCAAGTTCCTCTTTTCCGCCGGCAGCCCTGAAGAGATTCAGTTGATACCCTTCGACCTGCTGGTCTTTCCACGGGAGTGGTTGACCATCATCATCCCCCTCCTCATATTTTTTGTCGCCTTCATCAAGGGGGTCAGCTTCTTCGGCCAATCCTACCTGATGGGTTTCGTGGGGCAGAGGGTGGTAACGGATCTAAGGTCGAAGCTCTACCGGCATATCCTAAACCTGCCGATCAACTCTTTCAGCAAGACGACGACGGGGACCCTTATATCCAGGATCACCAACGATACCGCTATACTCCAGGGCTCAACGGTCAATTCCCTTGCTACACTGTTACGGGAAGGACTGACGATTATTGTGCTGGCAATCGTCGTCGTCTGGAGTGACTGGAGGCTCTCGCTGGCCGCCTTCGTGGCGTTTCCCCTCGCCGTCTATCCCATGATGAAGTTCGGCAAGAAGATGAAACGGGTTTCCACCGAGGGGCAGGTCACCATAGGGAGGATGACCGCCCTCCTCCATGAGGCGATAGCGGGGATAAGAATCGTCAAGGCCTTCTGCATGGAGACCTATGAGTCGTTGAGATTCAGGGAGGAGAACGAACGTTTTACAAAGCTGCAGCTCAAAGCGATTAAGGTGAGGAGTATCTCTTCACCCCTCATGGAGTGGTTCGGGGCGGTGGGATTTGCCCTCACGATCTGGTATGCGGCGTATCGCATCCATAGCGGGACCCTCCGGCCCGAGGCCTTTATGTCCTTCTTTGCCGCCGTTCTCATGCTCTATCGCCCCGTCAAGGCCCTGAATGGCGTTAATCTGAATATCTCGCAGGGTATCGCCGCGGCGTAGAGGGTGTTCGCGATGCTTGACCATGAGGGTGAAGAGACGGAAGGGAAGGGGAAGGTAAAGTTGGAGGGGGTAAGGAGGGGGATAAGCTTTGAGGGGGTCTCCTTCCGGTATGGACAGGAGTGGATAATCCGCGATATGAGCCTTGACGTGAAGAAGGGAGAGGTAATTGCGATCGTCGGTGCGAGCGGTGCGGGAAAAACGACACTAGTGAACCTCATCCCCCGTTTCTACGAGGTGACCGAGGGGAGCATAAGGATAGACGGTATTGACACACGCGATATGTCCCTCTCCTCCCTCAGATCACAGATAGCCATTGTCTCCCAGCAGGTGATTCTCTTTAACGACACGGTGAAGGGAAACATCGCCTATGGTGATCTGTTGCGGTCGGATGAAGAGGTGATTGAAGCCGCCAGAGCAGCCAATGCCCACGAATTCATCATGGGGCTCCCCCGCGGTTACGACACCCTCATAGGGGAGGGGGGGGTGCGACTCTCCGGGGGTGAGCGGCAGCGCCTCTCCATTGCGAGGGCCATCCTGAAGGACGCCCCCATCCTTATTCTCGATGAGGCGACCTCTTCGCTCGACACGGAGTCTGAGGCAGCGGTGCAGACGGGGTTGAACAACCTTATGGAGGGGAGGACGACCTTTGTGATTGCCCACCGCCTCTCTACCGTAAGGAGCGCCGACAGGATTGTGGTCCTTGCGGAGGGGAGGATAAAGGAGGTCGGGATGCACGATGAGCTCTTACGGCTCGGCGGCGAGTACTCCCGCCTCTACTCCATGCAGTTTGCGGAAGGATATGAGGGGATCGCTACATGATAGCGGAGTCCCTACCGTCAACGGTCTATGAGCAGCTGCTTTAACAGATTGATGATGAGGCTCATCCCCTTCACGGCCCGCCAGATGATACGTTTTCTTGGCGCCACCATGAGGATAGAGCACGTTAACTATGACGATGTCTGGTCGCTCTGGGAGGGGGGGAGAAACGTCATCGTCGCCTTCTGGCACGGGAGACTCATGATGATGCCCCTCGTCTATCGCGGGAAGGGGATGAACATCCTCGTGAGTCACCACAGGGATGGGGAGCTGGTTGCGAGAACGGTAAAAGGGTTGGGCATCGATTCCGTCAGGGGGTCGTCGACGAGGGGATGGTTTGGCGGGGTGAAGGGGCTCCTGAGGATGGTGAAGGAGGGGAGGGACATCGCCATAACCCCGGACGGCCCAAAGGGGCCGCGATACAAGGCACAGATGGGGGTCATTCAGATAGCCAGGGCCACCGGTCTTCCCATAGTTCCCATGACCTTCGGTGCATCAAAAAAAAAACCTTCAAGAGCTGGGACTCCTTTATCCTCCCGTACCCCTTTTCCCGGGGTGTCTTCATATGCGGTGATCCCATCACGGTAGAGAGGGGGGCGAGCGACGAGGTCATGGAGGAGAAGAGGCTGTTGCTGGAAAGGGTGTTGAACGATCTGACCGAGAGGGCTGACAACTGCTTCGACTGAACGTTTAAGAACCGAAATTATACATAGCAAGACCACAGAATGCACGGAGATTGCTTAATGAAAGAGAGTATTTTTCATAGATCACCATATTCCTCTGTGGTGAATGCTTTTAAGGGTCAATAGCTCTCCCCGAAGAAGGCGGGGTAGACGAAGGCGAAGCTTGCGGTCGTCGGGATTTCCCTGAGTGTAGTGAGTTTATCCTCCCCTCCTTTTCGGTAGACAACCTTTCCGTTACTCACGGAGATAACCTCCCCCTCCGTTTCAAATACTCTTACGGCGTCGATCTGCCGGTCGAGGATGGCTGCGACCCTGTCGTTGCCGAACGTACCGTTCGCGACTCCTCTCCTCTCAATCTCCTTCAGTAAAAATGCGCGGCTCTTGCCGCTAAACCCGTTGAAAGGGGTTTTGTCATCGGGCGCCCATATGATGTAGACGATATCCTTTATGTGACCGGCAACCCTGTCACGATTCCTAACCGGAAAGATGAGTGTGGAGCTGGTAAAGTAGGCGCCGTAGGGGTAGCGGAAGTAGTTTCGTGAGTAGCCCGTATCGGCCGAGAGTATCCTGCTGTCGGGATAACGTCTCAGCCACGCTCCGAGGGTGGTTTTGTAGGTGGATATGCGTCTGAGGACGCTGTTCGTCTCGTCACCGTAGATGCCGGTACCCCACGGCTGGCTCCAGAGGGA
>JBHHXU010000230.1:0-3453 GCA_046757185.1 Thermodesulfobacteriota bacterium | reverse complement strand
TGAATATCTCCTGATCGCCGTAAGCCCAGCCGAGGCGGGCCAGGTAGTTTATCAGCGCGTGGGGGAGGTACCCCATCTCACGGTAGGCCGTAACCGATGCGGCGCCGTGCCGCTTGCTCAGGCGGGTCTTGTCGGCGCCGAGGATCATCGGGAGGTGGGCGAAGCGGGGGAGGGGAAGGCCGAGGGCCTCATAGAGCAATATCTGCTTCGGGGTGTTGTTCAGGTGGTCGTCGCCCCTAATGACGTGGGTAATCCCCATGGTGGCGTCGTCGACAACAACGCAGAGGTTGTAGGTCGGGGTCATGTCGCTCCTCAGGATGACGAGGTCCTCAATCTCGTCGTTGTCGAACATGACCGGCCCCTTTATGAGGTCCCTGAAGCCCGTTTTACCCGGTTTTACGTTGAAACGCACAACATGGGAGGCATCCGGCCGCTCCGCCGCTCCCTTGCAGGAGCCGTCGTACTTTACCGGCTTCCCCGCCTTGAGGGCGGCGATCCTCCGTGTTTCGAGCTCCTCGGGGGTGCAGTAGCATCGGTAGGCGTGCCCCTCCTTCAGGAGCTTTTCCCCGTACTCCCGATAGAGATCGAAACGTTGACTCTGGAAGTAGGGACCCTCGTCGTGGTCGAGCCCCAGCCACTCCATCCCGTCGAGGATCGCCTTTATAGACTCCTCGGTGGAGCGGGCGACGTCGGTATCCTCAATCCTCAGAACGAACTTACCGTTGTGATGTCTTGCGAAGAGCCAGTTGAAGAGGGCCGTTCTCGCGCCGCCGATGTGGAGATAGCCGGTCGGACTCGGGGCAAAACGTGTCTTTACCGCTGTGTCGGAACCTCTCACTGTATCACTATCCCCGCGTAGCCGACGACATGGTCGTAGTCGCCGCTTGTGTCGCCTGAGGTGGCGTAGTCGACGAGCTTTGCCGAGGTGGCGCCAAGCTCCTTTGCCGCCGAGATGGCAACCGCCGCCGGTATGACGCCGCACATGGAAATATTCTCGTCTTGCGTTGTTTTCAGGAGCCCCTCCACGTCAAGGGCGAGTACTCTGTCGAGCGCTCTCTTGTCCTTTGCTCTGGTGACCTCGTCAGACTCGTAGTGGTTCATATCGGAGCTGACGGCGATTAATACCTCATCATCGAACTTCTTAATTGCCCTGGCAACGGCCTCACCCAGCTCTTCACAATCACCCGCATTGAGGTGCATGATGGTAACAGGGACGATCCTCGCCTCCGCATTAAAATGATGCACGAAGGGGAGCTGCACCTCAAGGGAGTGCTCACGGAGGTGTGCATTCTCATCCGGTGAGAAGAGGTGCGATTCCTCAAGGAGGAGATGCGCCAGATCGCTGTTAATATCCACCGTTCCGGTAGGGATAGCCCAGCTCCCGGAGGGCATGAGAGAGACCATTTCACCCAGGCCGGTGTGGTTCGGACCGAGGAGTATGACGTTGTCGCAGATCCTGACGCTCGAGTAGACGGATCCGGCAACCTTTCCGGAGTAGATATACCCCGCATGGGGGGCGATGAGGGCGATGGCATCCTCCCTGGGTGTCTCTCCGGTCTCAAATGAGGTGACCGTCTTTTCGAGCTCTGCCGGTTCTCCCGGATAAAACTGATAGGCAACAGCGGGGTTTCTCAGCATAATAACACCTCCTAGGCAGGAGTTTATTAAAGGCAATAGGGCTAAAACCAATATGATTTAAAAACTGTGAAAAAGTGCCGAACTATGTTATTAAAGGCTGCGTGTTGATAGAATTTTATCAGGATGACGGAGGCATGTCTACCGATAAGAGGGGATCGCTGAAAAACAGTTGAAATTTATGATCTTTTAATGTATCCGGGTGACTAAAATCACATTCTTTAGATTAAGATTGCTTTATCTTTCTATTCATCACGGGAGACGATGGAAACCTCCACTCTCCTCGTACTCGCACAATGCGATAGGAGATGCACAATAGAGCCCTGAGGGTATTGTTATGCAATCTGCAAATTTAAGCGACTTTATGGATTATGGACCTGTTTATTGAAAACTCTCTCTATGTTTACCTGATCCCCCTGCTGGTTATATGGCTGATTTATCTGGGGGGCAGAAGAAAGAAGAAGAAGGCAGCTATCGCGGTACGGGATGAGGCGCTGGAGGCGGGGCTCACCGAGCCGGCATCTCTCCACCCCGTCATTAATCATAGCCGTTGTCTTGGCTGCGGTTCCTGCATCAACGCCTGTCCCGAGCAGCCGGGCCACCAGGTCCTCGGTCTCATCGGCGGGAAGTCCCACCTCATCAACCCTACCGACTGCATCGGCCACGGCGCCTGCAAGGCGGCATGTACAGCCGATGCCATCACCCTTGTTTTCGGCACCGAAAAACGCGGCGTCGATATTCCTGTTGTGAATCCGAACTTTGAGACCAATGTGCCCGGCGTCTATATTGCCGGGGAGCTTGGTGGGATGGGACTCATACGGAACGCCATCGAACAGGGGAGGCAGGCGATGGAGTATATCAAGAAGTCTGATGGTATCGGCAAGGGTTCGGACCTGGACGTTCTCATTGTCGGCGCCGGTCCGGCCGGTTTTGCCGCGTCACTCGCCGCTATGGAACATAAAATGCGCTGCGCCACTATTGAGCAGGACTCCCTCGGCGGCACGGTTTTCAACTTTCCCCGGGGCAAGCTGGTTTTAACCGCGCCGGTGGTGCTCCCCATGGCAGGGAAGATGAAGTTCACTGAGACCACCAAGGAGGCGCTTCTCGAGTTCTGGCAGAAGGTGGAGAGGAAGACGGGGGTGAAGATAAACTACAAGGAGCGGGTTGAGAAGATTGTCAGGAACGGAAACGGTTTTGAGGTAGCGACAACAAAGAGCACCTATAAGACAAAAAAGGTCCTCCTGACAATCGGGCGGAGGGGAACGCCCCGCAAGCTCGGCGTCCCCGGTGAGGAGCTGCCAAAGGTGGTATACAGCCTTATCGACCCGGAGCAGTACCGGGGACAGCATGTGCTTGTCGTCGGAGGAGGCGACAGCGCTCTCGAGGCGGCTACCAGCATCGCCGAGGAGCCGGGCACAACGGTAACCCTTTCGTACCGGAGCGGAGCATTCACCAGGGCAAAGGCAAAAAACCGTGAAAAGGTACGTAAGGCTGAGGCCGACGGGAAGGTGAAGGTACTGTTGAATTCCAATGTGAAGCGGATTGACAGGGAGACCGTAGAGATAGAGCAGGAGGGGAAACTCCTGGAGATTGAAAACAGTGCGGTTATCATCAGTGCGGGCGGGATACTGCCGACGGCTTTTCTCAAGGAGATTGGAATTACGGTAGAAACAAAGTACGGGACGGCGGCATAAGATATGGAAACAGATCTTAAAAAATACTTATATATGCGTATTACTGCTATTCTTTTTATTGCTATCGTGTTTATGGCCTGTAGCGTCGTTACGGGTCATGCCGGGGGGATGGAAGAGGTCAATG
>JBHHXU010000229.1:0-3462 GCA_046757185.1 Thermodesulfobacteriota bacterium | reverse complement strand
GAACAATGCAAGTGTCCGACCTGTCCCACCTATGTCGAGGGAGATTCACCTATCGGCTACTGCTTCCCGCTCATCGGGACGAGCAAGAAGATACAGTGGGAAAAGGACTGTGTCTGCGGGACCTGCCCCGTATACAAGGAGTATGAGCTGACCCACACCTTCTACTGCACCCGGTGCTCCCAGTTCTGCCAGGCGTTCAAGCAGGAGACGGGAGGAGGGCACGAGTAGCCTCCAAACCCTATTTCCCGTGCGGAATATATCTCCCCCTGAGATCGTTCTCAGGGGGATTCCTTTTACAATCATCGTAACTGCTCAGTTGGATGGGCTGAAGACTGAAGTAAATCGTGACTACTCAGGTATTTAGGCTGAAGACTTAAGGCTGAAGTGAAACAACCTGAGTTGTTAACATTCTTGTTCTAACAGCCTTTCTCCTGTCCATATGTGTTATTTTCCTGATAGCCTTCCGCCTCCCTACCTGTGTGCAGAGAATTGATTGACACACAGTAGTTTTGCGGGTATGCTGTAGAGCCGATATCTACTTCCCTATGATTCTATGAGACCATGGGCTGTTTTCTTATGGTGACCTCCACACGACGGAAGATCTGTCTGCTCCTTGCATTGTTCATTATTATCACTCTCTCTTTCTCCCGTGCATCGGCAGCTGAGCTGGTTGTCCCCGACCGGTACAGGAGTATTCAGGAGGCGGTAGAGAGTGCCAATGAGGGGGATACGGTTGTCATCAGGGGAGGGGAGTACAGGGAGAATATTGCGGTTAACAGGCCCCTTACGGTGAGAGGTGAGTCAACATCGGGAGCTGTGATTATAACGGCGGCCACCCCTTCAGAGCCGGTGATAACCGTTAAGGGAGTTGCAGGGGCCACGATAATCGGTATCACCGTCACCGGTTCCGGCATTGCGGGGATATACATCGTTGATTCCCGTGAGATAAAGATTTTAAACACCAACGCCGCCGGTAACCGGTACGGCATCCATCTCGATAGGTCAGTGAGCAGTACCCTCGATGGCAACAGTGCAGGGGAGAACGAATACGGCATCTATCTCAGCCGGTCGAGCGATAATATTGTAAAGGGGAACGGCGCGGATGGTAACAGCGATAAGGGGATCGTCCTCGTTGAATCCCATCGAAATTCAGTGGTAGAGAACAGCGCTACGGGAAACTACTGGGACGGGATTTCCCTCTTTGCAGCCATCGGCAATAGAATCAGAGGCAACAAGATCTGGAAGAATACCTTTGCCATCGTGAATAACACATCGGATGAGAATGATATCGCCGATAACTCGAAGATGCGCAGGCTCTACTTCATCCTCCCTGTAGTACTCGTCTATCTCGGCATAATCATCTATTTCGTCGAGAAGCGACTCTTCTATCTCTTCCTGACGGGGCCGAAAAAGAAACGCTCAAAGCAGATGGGGAGATTCGGGGGAGGGGGTTGAATGGCAGGTGGGGCGGCGTACAATACGATGACGGGGGGAGTGACTTCCTGTCCTGTCTCTATCTTGAGTGTTGTGTAACATGAGTGGAGGAACGGCATGACCCTCATAGCAATCATCCCGATTCTGGCTTCGGTAGGCTTTGTCCTTGCCGTGATTACCTTTATCGCGGGCTTCAGGATGGTGAGGAGGCCTGAACAGCAGGTGGAGCTGCTGATGCACAGGGTAGACGGTATTATAACCATTGCCCTCTATATTATCCTGGCACTCTTTTCCCTGGGCCTTCGGTTGTGGGCTCCATATGTTCAAGCTCTACCTGGTGCGGAAGAGGCTGGCGATACGGTACGGGGGGTACATGGGCGCCATCCTCATTACAACCTGGCTCATTATCATCTTCAGTCACCTCCCCTCCTAGTTACATATGGGTGGCAAGGGATGGTACCCTTCATGTGCCACTCTCCCACCTCGTATGTCGCGTTCATATCACACGGTTGTCCCCCTGATCAACCAACAACTCCTCACCTACACCGGCTCTGTCTTCATCCCATGAACTCCCCGTAGTGAGGAAATATAGAGGTCAATCCAAAATGTTCCTTGACATGGGGATAAAAAATGGGTACATTTGTCACCAATAATTAAAGGTTTTTAATGTTTTCATAGCCGTGGCAGGCGCCGGTTTTTCTCCTGCCGCTGACTAAACACATCTCTCCTGAAGAGAGGTGAGAGGAAGGGGGGTGAGGGGAGTCGTATCCCACGGGGTGGGAGCGTTGGTTTTCCTGAATGAAATGAGCCCGGGTACTACTAAGGGGAATTATGGAGGTGTGTCGTAATGAAAATCATGTACTGTCACGATGGATCTGAGAGAGGGCAGGCGTCACTGGATAAAGCGCTTGATATCTTCAAGTGTGATAGACCTGATGTGATTCTTCTCTGTGTCGCCGAGGATGTTCTCGACGCCAGTCTGGTGGATGATGCAATCTCAGAGGAGTATGAGTCGGAGCAGAAAGCAGTAATGCGCAAGGCGGCTGAGCGGGTTGCGGGCGCCGGTCTTGAGGTCGATGTCATTATGGCAACCGGTGAGCCGAGACAGATGATAATGGAGGCAATAGCAAAACAATCACCGGATATCGTGATCGTAGCACGAAGGGAGAAAAGTGCTATTTTCCATAAGAGCGTCAGCGCCTACCTTGTCAAGAACGCGGGGTGTCATCTCTTTATAATGGGACCTTCGTAGGGGAAGGGAGTCCTGTTCAAAGAGAGAGGAACAGGGTGTGTCTATGTTTATCATAAATGAGAAGGAGGGTACTCATTAAATGAAGGTATCAAGTCTATTTAAGGTTACGGATCCACAGATAAGGGCTCTGCATCTAACCTGGATTGCGTTCTTTATCACCTTTTACGTATGGTTCAATATGGCGCCCCTCGCCACCACCATGATAAAGGAGGTGGGGTGGCTGACCAAGAGGGAGCTCAAGCTCTTCGCCATCAGCAACGTGGCGCTGACTATCCCGGCCCGTCTCATCGTCGGTATGCTCCTCGACAAGTACGGCCCCAGGAGGGTCTTCTCCATCCTGATGGTCGTTATGGCGATTCCGACCTTTGTCTTTGCCTTCGGGAATACCTTCGCCCAGCTCCTCATATCGAGGCTCGTGTTGAGCTCCGTCGGGGCAGGTTTCGTCGTCGGTATCCACATGACCGCTCTCTGGTTCAAGCCGAGGGATATCGGCTTTGCCGAGGGTTTCTATGCGGGGTGGGGTAACTTCGGTTCGGCGGCGGCTGCCATGACCATCCCGACCATAGCGCTGGGTTGGTTCGGCGGCGCCAACGGGTGGCGGTACGCCATCGCCGTAACGGGGGCCATCATGTTCGTTTACGGGATATTCTACTGGTTTGCCATCACTGACGGTCCGGCGGGGACGCCCCAGCACAAACCGAGAAAGGTCGCAGCCCTGGAGGTGAGCAGCTGGGGTGACCTGATCAAGCTCATCATCTTCACTATCCCGTGCGTCG
>JBHHXU010000228.1:0-3475 GCA_046757185.1 Thermodesulfobacteriota bacterium | reverse complement strand
ACTCCATTACTCACCGGAGGGGGATTACCTTTGATAAGGGGGCAAGGCGGTGGGAGATCGTCGATGACATATCGGGGGGGGGTAGGTCGCCGCACGACCTGAAGTGGAGGCTCTGCTTCCACCCGCAAATAAAGGTGATGGTTGGTAAAGGGGGACCGATACGGGGAGACGGCTTCTCGATTACGGTGACTCCTCCTGTGGAGGTACGGATTGAAGAGGGGTGGTACTCGAAGGGGTACGGCTCAAAAGAGCCGACCCAGACGGCTGTCTTTGAGAAGAGGGGGCAGGTTTTGCCCTTTCAGGTAATCATCACCATTGACCGCTTCAGGGGGAGCACAGGTTCAAAGGAAAGGTCGGAGAACAAGAGAGGCGGGTAAAGGAATGAAGAGAGTCCTTATCTGTACGTATACATTTCCCCCCACGGGCGGGCCGCGGAGCATTCGGTGGATACAGTTTGCCGAGCACCTCACCAGTAAGGGGTGGGGGGTAGACATCCTGACGGTGAATCCCCTGCCGAAATCTCCACGGTACGATGCGGAGTCATTAAGGGCTATCCCGGCGAAGGTGGCTGTCCATCGCACCTTTCCCGGCATTATGTACTCCTTTGGCTATAGGTATGCTTCAAGAGATAAAGTAAAGGCGGAGGGGAAAAGAGGAAAAAAAAGTATGCTTTTCAACAGGATGCTGAAAAAATTTGATAAAATGGGAAGGTCATTATTAATCCCCGACGGCGCCATCGAGTGGCTCCCCTTCGCATTGCGGAAGGGGAGGATGTTATGCAGGAGGAATCGGTACGATGCCCTCATTTCAGTCGGCTATCCCTATGCATCCCACATCGTCGGCTACTTTCTGCGGAAGTACGTCAAGGGGCCGTGGATAGCGGACTATGGCGACCCGTGGAGCTTCTTCCCCCACTTCCTCCCCCCCTGGAGGAGGGCAATCGACGGGCGGCTGGAGGGGCGCCTCCTGAAGAGGATGGACAGGGTCATAGTCACCACGGAGGAGACGAAAGAGGGGTACCTCTCCCACTTCCCCTTCCTTTCCCCTGAGAAGGTAGAGGTTATCCCCCAGGGGTATAGCCGGGAGCAGTTCAGCGCCGTGGCGCCCGAGAGGTCGGAGGGGTTCAGAATCGTCTATACCGGCATTTTCTACGGTAAGATACGGGAGCCCTTTACCTTCTTTAACGCCATCGGTGAACTGGACGATATCGACCTTGAGGTGGTGGTAGCGGGAAGAGTCGAGGGCCTCTACCGCGAGTATATCAGGAAAAGGGGCCTCGGCAACAAGATACGTTTCATCGGTTATGTCTCCCACGAAAGGGCCGTCGCCCTCCAGAAAGGGGCGACGCTCCTCCTTCTCCTTGGGAATCTTTCACGGTATCAGTTGCCGAGCAAGGTCTATGAGTATCTCGCCTCGCAGAGGCCCATCCTCTCCATCAGGTATCAGGAGGCGGACATCGCATCCAACATGGTTGAAAAGTACCGACGAGGCCTTGTCGTCGAGAACGACAAGGAGAGGATCAAGGGAGCGGTAAGAGAGCTCTACAGCGACTGGAAGGAGGGAAGCCTTGAGAGGAAGTTTAACCTGAAAGAGGTGGAGGAGTATTCGTGGGATACGATTGATGTGAAGTTTGAGAGTATGTTGAATGATCTCTGCGGAGTGGGGGAGGGAACGTCGTGAATGGGAAGGCTCTCCCCTGTCCCGTTGAAAGTTTCTGAACGGTATGGTATTTTATAAGCTAGTCATAACACCCACTCGCAGCTGATGACGCCATTCTTCGTATTGGGGTAAAGAAAGGAAAATATTCCAGTGAAAGTCACCCTTATCTATCCGGGCATTTCAGGTATCGGCTTTAACAGCTATGGGAGAGGTTCCGAGGGCTCATGGATAAGCCACGGCCTCTGTATGCTCAGCGGCTATGCAAAGGAGCACGGATACCCGGTCAACCTCATAGACCTGAGGGCATTGAAGAGCTGGGAACACTTTGCCGAAAGGATAAAGAGTGAGCGGCCCGATGTCGTCGGCATAACGATGATGAGCGTTGACTACCAGCCTGCCGTCCGGTCGATAGATATTATCAAAGAGGTCTCCCCTGAGACAAAGGTGGTGGTGGGAGGACCACATCCGTCGCTTATGCTCCACACCATGACGGAGAACCCTAAGATCGACTATGTGGTGACCAGAGAGGGGGAGATTAGCTTTGTAAAACTCCTGAAGGATATAGAGGATAACAAGGCCAACCAGCGGGTCATCGTGGGCGAAGCTCCGGATCTCGATGCCCTTCCCTATGCGGATCGGGACCTCTTCCCTCACCTGGAGTCGCCTCTCGCATCAGATGATTTTCCCCCTCCCTTTGTGACTATCATTGCCGGGAGGGGGTGCCTCTACAAGTGCAGTTTCTGTCAACCGGCGGAGCGGAGCATCTTCGGCAAGAATGTAAGGAGGAGGAGTGTAGAGAATGTGATTGGTGAACTCTCGCTTCTGAGAGAAAGGTACAACTTCAAGAGCTGGATGATCCACGACGACTGCATCACGGAGGATACTGAGTGGGTAACCGCCTTCTGCGAGGAGTATGCGAAGGCGGGCTTTACCCAGCCCTTCGCCTGCCAGAGCCGCTCGGACATCATCTGCCGCCATGAGGATATGGTCAAGAAGATGGCCGATGTAGGTTTGAAGCTCTTCTTTATCGGGTTCGAGAGTGGAAACCAGAGGGTGCTGAACTTCTTGAGGAAAGGGTCGCGGGTCGAGCACAACTATAAGTCTGCCGAGGTATGCCGGAGGTACGGCATCAAGGTGTGGGCAAACTATATGATGGGGATGCCGACTGAGACGAAGGAAGAGGTGATGGATACGGTGAACATGATAAGGGCCATCAAGCCCGATTTCTACAGCCCCGCCTTCTATACCCCTCATCCGGGAAGCGACCTCTACGACTACTGTATTGAACATGACCTCATGATCTCCAGGGGTCCTGAGAGCTACCGGCGGAACCCGACGGAGGAGAAGATAAAGGGGGTCGATTACAAGTTCCTCCGTAGGGCCATGGAGGACTCCATGGGCATCCCCCACGGGTTTGGTAAGTTCATACCGGTGGTCAAGCCCTTCCTCAATCGCTTCCCCAGATTGAAAAACCTCGCCTACAGGGTCGTAAGAGGGTCGTCCCATTGAGAGGGAGGGGGACAAAAGAAACCTCTTCTCCTGTACAACGGTCTAAGGTGTGGCGTTGAAGGCTTCCAGGGTTACGGTTGTCATCCCCAACTGGAACGGCAAGCGCTTCATGAAAACCTGCCTCGATTCACTTAATAATCAAACATATACCGATTACACAACCATAGTCGTAGATAACGGTTCGACCGACGGGTCGGTGGAGTATATCGAAGAGGCCTATCCCCGGGTGGAGGTTGTCCGGTTTGCGGAAAACAGGGGGTTCAGTGCGGCGGTCAATGAGGGGATAAGGAGGGCGCGGGGAGAGTAC
>JBHHXU010000227.1:0-3476 GCA_046757185.1 Thermodesulfobacteriota bacterium | reverse complement strand
CTTTTTCTTTTTTACTAAAGCTCTCTTGAGATCTACCCATAAATTTTTGATGTTCCTGAAATCCGTTTTAGACTCCAGCGCATCCACCAGTTCAAGTAATGCGTCTTCACCCTCCCCCCTGCATATCGCGCAAGATCAAGGTACCGGTCCACCGCATGTCTGTCAGGATCATAGGGCGGCAGCTTCTCATTCAGGAAGAGGTGGCTGAACTCCCTCCCCCTGCCAAAACCTATCCGCCTCCTGCCTGATGAGAGGTAGACCCAGACGCCGCTCTTCAGGAGCCCCTGAAAGTCGATGACCATGTCGTACCGCCTCTCTCTGATGCGCCGCACCACCCTCCACGTCTTCCCCGGTTCTCTGAAGAGCCCCCGCTTTCTCACCGTCACGATGTTATTGAGGAGGGGGTTCCCCTCGAGGATCGCCTTCGATTCCTCCTCCACCAGCCAGTCGATCTCGGCATCAGGATAGGCCCCACGAAGGGCGGAGAGGGCGGGAAGGGTGTGGACGACATCCCCCAGGGACGACAGTTTTACGATGAGTATCTTCATCACCTTTTCACCCCTCTTGCAGGGGACGTTCCTTTTGTGAGGTCTTCTTCATCGGTCGCCTGCATCAGGGGGGTGATTCGCGATATCTCCGACAATCCACTCTACCGCTTCAAGGACATCCCCGGCGACAAAGTCCGGCGGACTGCTTAACCGTTCCCGCTCTTCTTTACCGTAGCCCGTCAAGACGAGCACCCCTCTGGCGCCGCACCTTCTCGCCATCTCCATATCGGACGCCTTGTCACCGATAACATAGGAGCGTGTAGGATCAATAGCGAGATCCCTCGACGCCCTCTCAACAAGGCCGGTCCCCGGCTTCCTGCATTCACACCCCTCCTCCGGTCGATGGGGGCAGTAGTAGAAGGCGTCGATTCTCCCTCCCCCCTCTTCCATAATCTCACTCAAACGATCGTTGACCGCGTCGACATCCTCACTCCTGAAATAGCCCCTCCCGACACCCGACTGATTGCTGATAATGACCGTCATCAAAGCTGCATCATTAATTATCTTCACGGCTTTGATGGCCCCCTCTAGCACAACGAGTCCCTCCGGGGAGGAAAGATACTCCCTCTCCTCGTTGAGGGTCCCATCCCTGTCGAAAAATACCGCCCTTCTCATCCACTCTCCATCCGTTCGGACCTGCCCCCTTCGTTCGCCTCCCTCATGAGGGGCCGATGAGTCTCATCGCCGCCTCGACCACATCGTCCGCCGATAGAGCCTCCATGCACCGGAAGTCGGTTGGACACTCCCTCTTGAAGCAGGGGTTGCAATCAACCGATTTATAGAGGGCTTTACACCTCTTCCCGAGAGGGCCGGTACGCTCAGGATCGGTTGAACCGAAGAGCGCAACCGTTGGGACACCGAGGGCCGCCGCAATGTGCATGAGACCGCTGTCGTTCGCGACAAAGACCGTGCAGAGCGATATCAGGGCCATCGCCTCCCTCAGCGATGTCTTCCCCGAGAGGTCCAGACAGTTACCTCCAATGCCGTCATCGACATGCCGGCACGCCTCACGGTCACCCCTGCTCCCGAAAAGGAGAGGGTAGAAGGAGTGTTTTCGTGAGAACATCGTGGCAACCTGAGCAAAGCGCCCGGCCGGCCACTGCTTTGCCGGTCCATAGGCCGCTCCCGGCGCCAGACCGATAAGGGGAACCGCTCCGTTTATACCCCCTTTGCGCAGAAAACATCCCGCCCACTCCCTCTCCGACTCTTCCAGATAGAGCCTTGGCAACCGCTCTCCCCTGCTCCCCAGACCGAGCTTCTCAACGAGGCCGAGGTAGTAATCGACGTGATGGAACGGCGCCTTTTTCCCCGCCGGTTTCACCCCCCTGGTAAGGAGCGGCCCCCTCCCGTCCGTCGTGTAGCCGTACCGCTCGGGGATTCCCGCAAGGAAGGCGATTAACGCGGCTTCAAAGGCGTTCTGAAGAAGGAGTGCACGGCCGAAATCGTGGGCCTTCAGTTTACCGATGAGCCGCCATTTCCCCGCTATCCCCCTGTGTTTCCCCCTCGTATCGTATTCGATAACGGCTGTCACCGACGGGTTATGGTAAAAGAGGGGGGCAACCCACGGCTTTGCGAGAACCGTTATAGCGGCGCCGCCCAATCCCTTTCGTACGGCATCAAGGGCCGGCAGGCATAAGACGGCATCGCCGATCCAGTTCGGCACCCTCACGAGGAGGGAGTCCCCTTTATCTCGCCTCACCATAGCATAGGGCAATCATCACCGGACGGCGACATATGCCCTGGTTCTCTGTTGTAGAGAAAAAAAATGTATGGTCGCCGAAGCGGCGGATTATAAGAGGGGCATGCCCCTCCCCCTTTTCTCATTGACATAATAACTGACTATTATATATAGTTATTCATAATTATCAAATATTTATCGCATTATCAGGATAAAGGCTCGCGACGCCGACAAAGGGGATGGGTACGGTACGGGCGCATATAAAGATTACAGGACTCGTCCAGGGGGTCTTCTTCAGGGCCCACACCAGAGAGACCGCCATGCGGCATGGCGTCCACGGCTGGGTCAGGAATACAGAGGATGGGGGCGTTGAAGCGGTGTTCGAAGGTGAGGAGGGAGCTGTCAGGGAGGTGATTAACTGGTGTCACGAGGGTCCGCCGGCAGCAGCCGTGGAGGGTGTCGCCGTCTCGTGGTACCCCCCTACCGATGAGTTCAGAGACTTCAGGGTCGTCTTTTGATGAAGAGGAGGAAATCGCTCTTGAGAGGGCTCTTCCCTCTTTTTACACTCGCCCTCTCATTGGTCATTATCGGGTGTGCGGCAAAAGGAGGGGTGCAAATCCTCCTCCCCGCCGAGACCGATCTCACCAATTACACGGCTTCCGAAAGCTCCATCACCTTTGCCGATGACTCGCTGAAGATTGCCGCAACCCCCCGGCATCCATACACCTCTATCGACCACCCGTCGATAGTGCAAGCGTTGCTCAAAAAGGGGTATCCCATCTTTTCCATAACCATCGAAAGCCTCTCGAAAAAGATAATCTATAACCCCTCCTTCTCTATCATCATCGACAACCGCCTGGGGTTCAACAGACCGCTTGACTATACCGACCTCTATTTTCTGGTGCGATCGATGGATGACGGCGAGGAGCATCTCAAGGAAATGAAGGGGCGTTTTTACGACCTGGCCGAAACGGTGCCGCCGGGGAATCGTGTTGAAAAGCTCCTCATTTTCAGGCCCCTCGAAGAGAAGAGCAGCAAGGCTACCCTCGTCATGCAGGAGGTCTATGTAGAAACAGAGACCATAAAGCTCAGCTTCCCCTTTAGACTCACCACAGAGAAGGAACTACCCGCCGGTAAGAGAGAGTAAGTAACAGCCAAACCATTCTCACGTCACCTTCATGTGAAGGACATTAAACAAAAAATGCTTCAACTACAGAGGGCAGAGAAGTTTTAAGCTGCAAAGTGCCTGT
>JBHHXU010000226.1:0-3478 GCA_046757185.1 Thermodesulfobacteriota bacterium | reverse complement strand
CCTTCTCAGAGCTTGGTACCCTCTGGAAGCTGAAATCAAAGAATGCAGTTTCCAAGGTGGTTGATAAGCTGGTAACTGCTGGTGCCGTGGAGAAGGACAATACAGGAAGATTAATTCCACGCTCTGTGGTCCATGCAGCCAGACTCCTCGGATCAGTAGAGGCAGGTTTCCCCAGCCCCGCTGAAGAAGAACTTGCCGACACCATCTCCCTTGACGAGATGCTCATCAAAGATAAAACTGCATCCTTCCTCCTGAAAGTATCCGGTGATTCCATGATAGAGGCCGGTATCCTCCCCGAAGATATGGTCATCGTTAATAAAGGCCTGAGGCCAAAGAGCGGTGATATTGTCATTGCCCAGGTAGACGGCGAATGGACCATGAAGTATCTCAAAAAAAAGGGAGGGGTAGCAACCCTCGTTCCGGCAAACCCGAGATATCAACCGATTACACCAAAGAATGAGCTAACCATTGCCGGTGTGATCACCGCAGTCATCAGGAAGTATAAATGAACGATCAACCTCTAACCATAAGTTCATGGCCCACGGCTATAATCCATGTTGACGCTGATGCCTTTTTTGCATCCTGTGAGCAGGCAATCAACCCCGCACTGAAAGGGAAACCTGTTGCAACAGGGAAGGAGAGGGGTATCGTATCCGCTGCAAGTTATGAAGCGAAGGCAAGGGGGATTACGAGAGCCATGAGGCTTTTTGAGGCAAGAAAGGTATGCCCCGACCTTGTGACTCTTCCATCCGATTATGAGACCTACTCCCTCTTCTCCGTCAGAATCTTTGATATTCTGCGGTCCTTCTCACCCGATGTTGAAGAGTACTCGATAGACGAGGCATTTGTTGATCTGACGGGGATGAGGAGGACCTACCACACCTCATATAGCCAGATAGCGAAGATGATGCAGGAGCGGGTTGCAAGAGAGCTTGATATCACTGTTTCCATTGGCGTGAGCATAACAAAAGTCCTCGCAAAGATCGCATCCAAATATCAGAAGCCGAAGGGTCTTACGGTGATACCTGGCAAGGATATACATACCTATCTTGTTGACATGCCCGTAGGAAAGGTGTGGGGAATAGGAGCCAATACCGCAGCATTTCTGAATAAAAGAGGGATTATCAGCGCTCTTGAATACGCGAAGAAGGATGAGCGGTTCATAAAGAGGCACCTCACCAAACCGTATCTTGAGATATGGCATGAGCTGAACGGGAGATCGGTCTATCCTGTTGCCCAGGAGGTTCATGATGACTACAAGTCAATCAGTAAGGTGAAGACCTTTACACCTCCATCAAGTGATAAACAGTTCGTATACGCACAACTTTCAAAGAACCTTGAGAATGCCTGCATTAAAGCACGGAGGTACAAACTGGCAGCGACGAAGCTGATTCTTTTGTTGAGAGCCCATGATTTTAGTAATACCGGTGTAGAGCTTAAACTAAGCCGACCGTCCGCGCATCCGGCGGAGTTGTTTGACCTGTTGAGGAAGGGGTTTAAGCAGGGGTATCGTCCAACAACCAGGTACCGTTCAACCGGTGTAGTCCTGGGAGGGCTTGTATCTGCAAAGAGCACACAATACAGCCTCTTTGAGGATGTTCTAAAGATTGAAAAGATTTCTAAACTTTACTTTGCAGTCGATACGATAGCCAGGAAATTCGGGAAGCACTCCGTTTTTCACGCATCAAGCCTCCCTGTGAGAGTCCAGATACAGCATGAAGGGGAGAGGGGAGATGTAGCGCACAGGAAGAGAGACCTCTTTAGGGGAGAGAATACAAGACAGAGGCTCGGACTGCCTCTTTTACGGATAAAGGTGTGAGTGCTGGTCAGTACCACGGAACAACTAACAGCGAGGGGGTGCATAATACTATGAAGGAGCTACAGTCATTCATCGAACTAAAGTACTCAGACAACATTACCTCTCGTATCACTCTGGATAAACAGGATGGTGAGTATGCCGAGTTCCCTCCCGATCTGCATGAGGAATTGGCCGGTGCCCTTAAAAAGCAGGGGATAAGCAGGCTCTACGCTCACCAGAGGGATGCTTTTGATGCTATCAGCGGCAATAATGACACCCTCCTAGTCTCACGCACGGCATCCGGTAAGACCCTCTCCTTTTTCCTACCGGTCTTTAACGAATTTCTGAATGCAGAAACACCCTTTTCGGTACTTCTCCTCTACCCGACTAAGGCCCTTTCGAGAGATCAGGAGAGCACCTTTGGCACCCTCATGTCTGCTGCCGGAAGAAGCGGACGTGTGGGTACCTTCGATGGCGATACCCCACGGGATGAGCGTTATCGTATCCAACGTTCCGCCGACTTTGTCATCACCAACCCCGACATGCTGCACGGCGGTGTCCTGCCTAACCATAACAGGAGGTGGAAGACCTTCCTGTCGAGGCTTCGTTACATTATCGTCGATGAGGTCCATACCTACCGTGGCTCTTTCGGTTCACACGTTTCGAATGTTTTTAGGCGTCTTGCCAGGGTCTGTGAGATTCATGGAAGCAGGCCAATCTTCGTCTGCTCCTCCGCCACGGTCGGTAACCCGGCTGAACACACCAGGGCGCTCTTTCATCGCGAATTTACCATCATTCAACGAGACGGATCACCACAGCCTGCGAGGGATCTCTACTTCGTCAATCCTTCGCTTGTACGTAGCCACGGAGATACTCTCTATCGGAAGGGACCCGCATCTGTATCCATACCGCTTCTTCGTGAGGCTGCTAAAAGAAACATTCGCACTATCTGCTTTTGCCGTTCCCGGCAGGAGGTAGAGCGTCTCTATCGTGCGGTCACCGATAAGAGGGCTGAGCTTAAAGAGATAGTAAAGCCTTATCGTGGCGGTTTTCTACCGAACGAGAGAAGAAAGCTGGAGCGTGACCTGCTCGAAGGAAAGATCAAGGCAATCATCACCACAAATGCGCTGGAGCTCGGAATAGATATCGGTGATCTTGACCTCTGCATCCTCTCTGGACACCCAGGTACCGTGGCAAGCTTCTGGCAGCAGTCGGGAAGGGTGGGAAGAAAAGAGCGAAAGTCCACCGTTGTTTACATAGCGAAGGATACCCCTATTGACCAGTACATTGTCAACCATCCTGAGTTCATATCAAGCGTCCCGGTGGAACAGGCATGGCTAAACGCGGACAATCCCTATATCCTCCTTCAACATCTGCCGTGCATGGCCCATGAGCACCCCCTTCGGGAAGCAGAGAGTGATTTCGACTCAATGGTCTTTTCGGAGGCTGTTGCTCTCTTAAAGGAAAACAAGACCATTGTACCTTACCACGACACATACCGTTACGCACTTCAGGAGTACCCGGCCAAGGGGGTAAACCTGCGGGGGATGACCGACTATAATGTCGATATCTACTGTGGCACAGAGGTCATTGGCGAGCTTGATCCGATAGGTGCAAGAGGGACGCTTTACAAGGATGCGATCTACCAGCATCTCGGCACCCGCTATATGTCGATGGAGC
>JBHHXU010000225.1:0-3525 GCA_046757185.1 Thermodesulfobacteriota bacterium | reverse complement strand
GACTTTATCGTCGCTTCTTGTTCCTTTGAGTTGTTGAAATTCAAGAAACTCCGGATATTGCTTGAGCAGTTTTACGTTGATCGCCTTGGGCTGCTTTTTAAGGAGATCTTTTCCACGTTCGGTGATTTGGTAGAATCCTCTCCGCGTTGATTCGAGCAATCCAGCCTTCTTCATGTATGTAGACGCCCAGCCAACACGATTAACGAATGTTGACTGAATTCCGCTTGGGAGCATCTCTTTCAAATCATGTTCAGTAAGGCCCAGTTCCTTCGCCAGAGTTTCAACAGCCTCGCTGGTAGATGTTTCAATTCCCTTTTGTGCTGCAAATCGGAGCAGCGGCAACATCAAGCTCTGATAATCTGGAACAGCCATTTATTTATCTCCTTTTTACATCTAGCGGCCGAATTGAGCGGCAACCGCAGTCGGCCATTAGGAGAACGCTTGCGTTCTCCGTAATCAGGCCGACAAGGCGGCCAGCCCGAAGGGGTGTCCGCTCGAACGCCTTGTTCGCGCCGATTTATCGGCGCGAACATATTATTATACCGACGCGTTTTTTATTTGCAGTGTATCCCCATTTGACGTATGTGTCAAAGGATTTTAGCCAAAATTCTTGACAAACGGGAAAATAATACTGTATAAGGATACAATAAGTAGCAATATAGCGCCGCTGTATAATAAGAGATTTGATTATGCTCGATACTTTTCAGGCCTATCTGGCTCAAACTGCTCACATCAAAGAGAAGCACATTCCCTATTACGTAAAGTGGGTGGCGGACTGTTACACCTTTCTGGATCAGGATGTCGCCCGTCACCTTACAAGTGACCAGAAGCGTGTTTTTCTCCACGACATGGAAAAGAGTCACGAAGAGTGGCAGGTGAGACAGGCGGATCACGCCCTTCGACTCTACACCTTTTTTCTTCACAAGGGTCACTATCGTCTTTCTTCGGGTACGCCACCCCCCTCTCCCGATTGGCAGGAGGTGGAAAAGCAAACAAGGAATGTGTTGCGCCTCCATCATATGTCGTTGAGCACGGAAAAGAGTTACATTACCTGGCTCCGCCGATTTCACTGGTTCGTAAAGAATAAGCAGAGTGGGGAGGTGGAGGGGAGTGACCTGCAACACTTCCTTACCTACCTGGCTGTTGAAAAGAAGGTCGCACCATCCACACAGAACCAGGCCCTCAATGCCATTGTTTTCGTCTTCAGATATGTGCTGGAAAAGGATATCGAACATATGATCAGTGCAGTCAGGGCAAGATATCGACGCCGACTGCCCGTTGTTCTTACCCCTGGAGAGATTGAGCGGATCTTTGAGAGGATGTCGGGAGTGCTCCGGATCATGGCGATGCTGACCTACGGCTGCGGCCTCCGCCTTGCTGAGTGCCTGAAGTTGCGGGTAAAGGATCTCGATCTCGAGCAGAATATAATTATTGTCAGAGAAGCGAAAGGGGATAAGGACCGCAGAACGGTTCTCCCCGAATCTCTGAAGAGTGACCTCCGCAATCACCTCACACGGATGAGAGCGCTCTACGATAATGACCGGAAACAGAACCTGAACGGCGTTGCCCTCCCCGGGGCCCTTGAAAGAAAGTATCCCAACGCGGGAAAGGAGTGGGGTTGGTTCTGGCTCTTTCCCTCAAAGTCGCTCTCGGTCGACCCCCTCACCGGTATTGTGCGGCGCCACCATGTCCACCCCGCGTCTCTTCAGAAGGCTTTTAAGAGCGCGGTGCGCGATGCGGAGATTACCAAGCCGGCTTCTCTTCATGCCCTGAGGCACAGCTTTGCCACCCACCTCCTGGAAAAGGGGTACGACATACGGACGGTTCAGGAGCTGCTGGGCCACAAGGATATCCGGACTACGATGATCTATACCCACGTTGCGACAAGGAATGTGCTCGGCGTGAGAAGTCCGCTGGATAAATAATACTGGCACGTCGAGCTTTTTTCCGGTAATGTTCCACGTGGAACAATCGCACATCATTCACGGTCTGACACAATTGTTCCACGTGGAACAATTTTAGTACTAAAGCATATGAGCAACGACAATACATATGACGTAATCGTGATCGGCGGAGGCCACGCCGGGTGTGAGGCGGGGCTCGCCGCTGCCCGGATGGGGTTCTCTACCCTCCTCCTGACCCTCAGGCTCGACCGGATCGGCCACATGTCGTGCAACCCGGCCATCGGGGGGGTGGGGAAGGGGCACCTCGTCCGGGAGATAGACGCCCTCGGCGGGGAGATGGCGAGGGCGATTGACGCCGCGGGGATTCAGTTCAGGATACTGAACGCCAGTAAGGGGCCCGCCGTCAGGGCGAGACGTGCCCAGGCGGACAGGGCGCTCTACAGCGCTTACATGCAGAAAGTTCTGGGGGAAGAGACAAACCTCCAGATCCAAGAGGCCCTCGCGGAGCGGATAGTTGCTGAAAACGGGAGAGTTGCAGGCGTAGAGGGCACAAACGGTGAGCTTTTCCGGGCAGAGGCTATTATCGTCACCACCGGCACCTTTCTGAAGGGGCTTATGCATATCGGGCTCGCCAGTTCACCGGGCGGACGGGAGGGGGATGCGCCCTCGGTCGGTCTCTCCGACTCCCTCAGGGGTTTGAGCCTCACAATGGGGAGGCTCAAGACAGGCACCTGCCCGCGCCTCGACGGCAGGACCATCGACTACTCACGACTTACCGTGCAGCACGGCGATGAACACCCTCGCCCCTTCTCTTTCTCGACAGAGGCAATAACCTGGCGTCAGGTTCCGTGCCACATCACCTATACCAATCAAGCAACCCACACGGTTATAACAGAGAACCTTGACGCCTCTCCCCTCTACAGCGGAATCATAACGGGTACGGGGCCGCGCTACTGCCCCTCTATTGAGGACAAGGTGACGCGTTTCCCCGACAGGGATCGGCACCAGGTCTTTCTCGAACCGGAGGGGTACGACACCATCGAGGTCTATCCGAACGGCCTCTCGACCAGTCTCCCCCTCGATATACAACTCAGATTTCTCAGGACCATTCCGGGGCTCGAAGCGGTCGAGATCGTCCGCCCCGGCTACGCCATTGAGTATGACTTCGTCGACCCGACACAACTGAGGCCCACCCTGGAGACCAAAAGGATTGATGGTCTCTACCTTGCGGGGCAGATTAACGGGACATCGGGGTACGAGGAGGCCGCCGCCCAGGGACTTCTTGCGGGCATAAACGCCGCACTGAAGATAAAGGGTGAACCTCCCCTCACACTTCAACGGTCTGATGCCTACATCGGGGTAATGATCGACGACCTCATTACGAAAGGAACCAGCGAGCCGTACCGAATGTTTACCTCCCGTGCGGAGTATCGCCTCCTCCTGCGGGAAGATAACGCGGACCTCCGCCTCACCGAAAAGGGACACAGTGCCGGACTGGTAAGTAAAGATGGCTGGAAGAGGTTTACAGAGAAGAAAAGGGGAATTGGCGATGTTTTAACGAGGCTTGAGAAAGCGAGTGTTGCCCCGACCCCTTCACTTCAGAAGACTCTGCGGGATAAGG
>JBHHXU010000224.1:0-3529 GCA_046757185.1 Thermodesulfobacteriota bacterium | reverse complement strand
TATAATGTGTATTAAAGGGAATCCCATTTTCCGCACCGCCTATCCGCTCCATTGAAGAAAAACAGTCTATCTGAACACCATAAAGCCGATAGCATATAAAGAGGTGCTTCAGCTTATCGGAAGAGTACTCCTCCTGCCCCCGGAAGACCGTTCTTACCTTCATCCCTAAAGGGATTGACTTCACTCCGTCATCACCGTACAATTGTTTTATGCGTTATCTCATGATTACCCTCCTCCTCATTGCGACCGGCTGTTCAGTCATCTCTAAGGATATCAGACGGGATATCGACGCCGATATTACCCTCCGCTCGGTCCAATCCAACCCGGAGGCGTACAGGGGGAGGAAGGTCATCTGGGGAGGCGTTATCCTCTCCCTCAAAAACCTCAAGGAGAGCACCGTCATCGAGGTGCTCCACCACCCCCTCGATATCAGGGACAGGGTCAAGACGCGCAGTGTGTCATCCGGGAGGTTTTTCATAGAGTCACAGGGCTATCTCGATGGTGAGATATACAAGAAAGATAAGGAGATAACCGTTGCGGGAACAATCAAGGGAACCAGGGTTGAGAAAATTAATGAGATGGAGTATGTCTATCCCGTTCTGGCGCCGATAGAGATGAGGCTCTTCGATCCCATCGATGATTCCTTATATGAACCGTCCCCCCCCTTCTGGTACTATCCACCCTACTACTTCGATCCGTACTACTACGATACATACTCCTGCGACCCCACGAACCCCCACTATCCCTACTCCTGTGTCCGTCCCTACAGACCCTACTGGTGGTATCCACCGTACCCGTAAGGGCCGTTTCCCTGCATACCTGCATCGCATAGACACGGAATATCCGCCAACCGTTCAGGTACAGACCCCGCACCGGAAGCACCTCCCCACATCGCACGGCGACGTAATCCGCCCCTTTAGCCCCCTCTCATACTCATTCCAGAGGTACTCCTTCTGTATCCCGTGGTCAATAATATCCCACGGCAGTGTCTCATCATATCCGCGCTCCCGGTAAACATACCGGTCGGGGTCGGCAATCCTCTTCATAAAGGTCCTCCATCCCTTCCCATCCTCCCCCTCAACAACCGGCGCAACCCTCCGGTCGCCCCGTGAGAGGAGTGCCTGGAGGTACCCAATCCTCGGCGAATAGGTCTTTACCCTCACCCCCCTCATCCGTGCACACCCCTTTGTGATGGCGGCGAGTTTATTTCCCAGGCGCCCCATCTCCTCATAGGGGGCCCACTGGAAGGGGGTCCACGGCTTCGGGATAAAGGGGTTCACGCTGAGGGTAACCTCCCCCTTTGTGAGCAGACCCCGAACCCTCCGGGCGAGGTCGAGGATGGCCTCGATATCCTCTCTCCCCTCCGTCGGGAGCCCCACGAGGAAGTAGAGCTTCACCTTGTTAAAGCCTCCATCCCTCACGAGAGAGACGGCATCCATGATCTCCCTGTCGGAAAGCCCCTTGTTAATCACGTCCCTCATGCGCTGGGAGCCCGCCTCAGGCGCCAGGGTAATTGTTTCATACCCGCCGGCCTTGAGGAGGTCGAGGAGCTCACCGTCGAGCATGTCCATTCTCAACGAGGAGAGAGTGACCTTACCCCCACGCTCTACCGCCGACCTCACGATATCTTTCAGTCCCTCATACTCCGAAACGGCCGCCCCCACCAGCCCCACCTTGCCCGTTATCTCCCCTCCCCTCGCCACGCTCTCCTGAATACCCCCGATACCCCTCTCTCTCATCGGGAGATAGACGAACCCGGCTGCGCAGAAACGGCACCCCCTCCCGCACCCCCTCTCCACCTCAATGAGGAAGGTGTTACCGAACTCCGTCTCTGATGTCGTGATATAGCTCTGAGGAGTCCGGCAGGCATCAAGTTTCAAAGGGGCGGCCTTTGTGACTTTCTCAGGCGCCCCTCTCAAGGGGGTCATGCCGGCAATCCTGCCGTCATCGTACTCCACGTTATAGAGGCTCGGGACATAGACCCCCTCCACCGCCGCCATCTCATCCAGGAGCCCTTCCCTTCTTTTTCCGCCACAATCTCTGAAGACATCAACAAAGGAAGGAAGGAATGACTCCCCCTCCCCTATGGCGAAGAGGTCGATGAACTCCGCAAGAGGCTCAGGGTTGAGAGAGAGGGCGACTCCGCCCGCCATGACGAGGGGGTGACCATCCCCCCTCTCCCTGGAGAAGACGGGGAGAGCTGCGAGCCTCAGGATTTCGGGAACATGAAGAAAGTCCTCCTCGAAGGGGATGGAAAAGGCCAAGAGGTCAAAGGCATCGAGGGGGCGCTGCGATTCGAGAGAGAAGAGGCGTGTACCGGAGCGGATGAATTCATCCCTATCAACCTTCTCCGGGAGAAAGACCCTTTCACAGACGACATCATCGATGCTGTTAAAGAGGTTGTAGACGCTCTGGAAGCCGAGGTTGCTCATCCCGAGGGCGTAGCTGTTCGGGTAAATGAGGGCGACGGAAATCCCCCCCCCCCACTCCTTGTAGACGGTCCCCCTCTCACCGGCGAGGAGCCGCCTTACCCCCTTTTTAAGCTTCCACGATATAGTAAATGCCCCCCCTTTAAACGTAGTACGCTAAAAGTATAACAGCAAGGGGTGGTGAATTCAAACCACTCCTGCAAAAGACGAAACCCTTGACATTCTACGCTATGTAGAATATATTTGGGCTATAATCCCTCGTTTCATGATATACTCAATCAGGATTAACGGTTGGTGCAATTATTTTTAGTGATAGGACAATAAAACGGTAAAACCCTTTTCCGTCATGGACAGAGCGTTAAAGAGAGACCCCATCTGCGGGATGGAGGTTGACCCTGCGAAGGCAGCGGGTCAGTCTACCTACAAAAACAGCACCTACTACTTCTGTAATATCAGGTGTAAGGAGAGGTTCGACAGTGACCCGGAGGCGGCCCTTGTCCCGGAGGGGAAGCCTGAACCCGCTGAGAAAGGGTCGCCCAATGAGAAGACAGAGAGGGCAATCCTTCCACTGAAGGGTATGAGCTGCGCCTCCTGCGCGCACAAGATTGAAAAGGCGCTCCAGGGTATCGATGGGGTAGCACAGGCGTCTGTTAATTTCGCTGCCGAGAAGGCGACAGTGGATTACGACCCTTCACAGATTAAAGAGACGGATCTTGCAAAGGCGGTGGAATCGGCAGGCTATTCGGTGGTTGGCAAGAGAGAAGTGGCGATGATTACAATAGGCGGCATGAGCTGCGCCTCCTGCGCGCAGAAGATTGAAAAGAATCTCAGTAAAGAGAAGGGCATTGCGGAGGCATCGGTAAACTTTGCCTCCCAGACAGCCATGGTACGTTACGACTCCGCCATTATGAGCAGGGAAGATATCGAGAAGGTCATTGAAGCCACCGGATATGAGGTTATCAAAACATCGGGGGAGAAGACCGTAGAGATCAAGGTCATAGGAATGGGGTCGGATCACTGTGCAGGCGTGGTTAAGAAGGCGGTGGAAAGACTCGAAGGGGTTAGAGATGTTGAGACAAATGATCCCAATCTCTCTGCCA
>JBHHXU010000223.1:0-3543 GCA_046757185.1 Thermodesulfobacteriota bacterium | reverse complement strand
AAGCGGCAGGAGGAGCAGGTAGAGCGCTTTCAGAAGATGGAGGGGTTGGATATTCCCGACCGGTTCGCATTTGGAGGGCTCTCCGGCCTCTCCAGTGAGATCGTAGAAAAGCTGGAGGTGGTGAAGCCACGGTCGATCGGCCAGGCGGCACGCATAGCGGGCATGACCCCCGCCGCCCTCTCCGTTCTCCTCGTCCACCTTAAGAGAGAGGGGTGTATGTAGGCCATCTCTCTGCGGAGACGAGCCATCATTTATTTTCCATGACCATACAACCATCAGATGGTACCGATCTGCGCATACTACTTGAAGATGGGGCGCGGAAGCTCGGCATTGATATCGATGACCGGGAGGTAAATCTCTTCCTCACCTATCTTCAGGAGCTTACGGAGTGGAACCAAAAGATAAACCTGACGGCCATACGGGATGAGAAGGGCATTGTTGTCAGGCACTTTCTTGACTCCCTCGCGCTGTACAGATTTCTCGGTAATACCCGGAGCCTCCTCGACATCGGCGCCGGGGCAGGCTTCCCCGGCATACCTCTCAAGATTGTACGACCGTTACTCGATCTGGTTCTCCTCGAATCGGTGGGTAAAAAAATAGTCTTCCTGAGACACATAATAAGGGCACTTGGCCTGAACGATGTCAAGACTCTCCACGGGAGAGCGGAGGATCACTCCATAGTTGAGCAATACAGGGGAGCCTTTGATATAGTGGTATCAAGGGCCTTTGCACGACTGAACGACTTTCTCTCGGTGGCGGTCCCCTACACAAAAGAGAGTGGTCTCATCATCGCCGTCAAGGGACCCAGGGGGGATGACGAACTGAAAGAAGCAACGGCCGCTGCTATCCATCATCTCAGCCTCGAAAGGGTGGAGGAGATTACCGTGCCCTTTTCAGGGATGGCGTCACACTGCTTTCTCTTTCGGAAGGGCGGCGCAGGCCATGAATGAGGAAAATGGATTGGGGCGAAAGGCCTGAATTGTTCCACGTGGAACATCACAAAACAGCTTTGCAAAAAAGGGCTTCTATGGTACACTTCTGCAAGTTTATGGGTAAGGTCATTGCCATTGCAAATCAGAAGGGGGGGGTGGGCAAGACCACTACCGCCGTCAACCTCTCCGCATCCCTTGCCGCAGCAGAAAAGCGGGTCCTCTTGGTCGATTTCGACCCACAGGGCAATGCGACAAGCGGCGTCGGAATCAGCAGGAACGGCGGCGGCAATGTCTACGATGTCATCATAGCACAGAGAGAAATACGGGAGGTCATCAGGGATACGGCCCTCACCTTTCTCAAAGTGGTACCCTCCACGGTTGATCTCATCGGCGCCGAGGTGGAGCTTGTTGAAGACGAGGAGAGAGAAAAGCGGCTTAAGGGTGCATTACAGGGGGTCGTAGATTCCTTCGAATACGTTGTTGTCGATTGTCCTCCATCATTGAGCCTCCTGACGGTTAATGCCCTCACAGCGGCTGATTCTGTCCTTATTCCGCTACAGTGTGAATATTATGCCCTAGAAGGCATCAGTCAGATTATAAGAACCATTGATCTTATAAGGAATAATTTAAATCCTAAACTCGAAATAGAGGGAATTCTCCTAACCATGTTCGATTCCAGGAACAACCTTTCACATCAAGTTGCAGAGGAAGTGAGGAGCCATTTTAAGCGCAAGGTTTTCGGGACTATTATTTATAGAAACGTCAGGCTCAGTGAGAGCCCCGGTTTCGGCAAGCCGGTGATACTGTATGATATTCTATCAAAGGGCTCTCTCAATTACCTGGACCTGGCACGGGAGCTGTTGTCGAGGAATTAGGAGCGGACATATGAGCAAACGTAACGTTTTGGGGAGGGGGCTGAGTGCCCTCATACAGGGTCCTGAAAAACAGGAGGGGGGGTACCTCAGGTGCCCTGTTGATGAGATTGTGCCGAACAGGTTTCAGCCGCGGCGGGCTTTCAACGAGGCCAAAATGCAGGAACTAGTTGATTCAATTAAGGAAAATGACGTTATCGAGCCTCTTGTGGTGCGGAAGATCGAGGGTGGCCATGAGCTGATTGCAGGTGAGAGACGGTGGAGGGCGGCAAAGCTGGCAGGCCTCAGGGATGTGCCGGTCGTTGTGCTCGATGTCACCGACGAGGAGAGCCTGGAGTTTGCTATTATAGAAAATATTCAGCGGGAGGACCTGAACGCAATCGAAGAGGCTGAGGCGTACCGTCGTCTCATGGACGGTTTTTCCCTCTCCCAGGAGGGGGTGGCCAAAAAGGTGGGGAAGGAGCGGGCGACCGTTGCCAACTATCTGCGGCTCCTGAAACTCCCTTCCGAGGTAAAGGAGGAGATTGTCAAAGGTACGGTCAGCATGGGGCACGCGCGGGCGCTCCTCTCTCTTGATAATCACGCGAAACAGCGGGAGGTCTGTAAAAGGGTGGTGCAGAAGGGGCTCTCCGTACGTGAGACGGAACAACTTGTCAAGCGATATGGCCGGGAACGGAGAGCAGCTGTACCTAAGGCAACCCACCTTGCTCCATTAGAAGCTGAGTTGAGAAGGCTCTTCGGCACCAAGATAGTGGTGAAGGAGAGGAGGGGAAGAGGAAGGGTGGAGATCGAGTTTTACTCTCCGGAAGAGCTCGATAGGGTTCTGGAGCTTTTGCGGTCAATTACGATTCGCTGTTAGAGTAACTTTCAATCGGAAGGAGGATTTCTATGTTCGGGAAAAATAACGACAGCAGCCGGGAGAGCGACCAGATGAACGGCTTTATCGGCAAACATCTCACCGTTACGGGAAAGCTCAACTTCGAGGGGACGGTACGGATCGACGGGAGGTTCACCGGTGAGATCGATTCTACCGGGACTCTGATTGTCGGCGACGAGGGGGTCGTGGAGGCAAAGATCAAGGTCGATGCCACCACTATAACCGGAGAGGTCAAGGGTGAAATCGACGCAGCCTCCAGAATCGAACTCCGAAAGCCGTGCAAGATGTACGGAAATCTGAAGACCCCCAACCTGATTATCGGGGAGGGAGTCGTCTTTGAGGGGAGCTGCGAGATGGGGGAGCTGCAGGAGGCGGTCGTCACCCCCCTTCCCATCGAGAGGGAGGGATAGGGTTTCCCGCACCTGGTAGTGCTCCACAAGATTATATCGTAGGAACGGCAGCAGTAAGGGAAGCGTAACATCGGCAGCATTGACTAATTGTGCCGCCGAAGTATTCTGGGATCTTCTCGCTCTACCGGTTTGAACGCTCATCAAGAAGGAGAGTAACGTGGTCAAAGGAAAAAAGATCTGGATGGATGGAGGGCTTGTTGACTGGGACGATGCGAATCTTCACGTGCTCACCCATACCCTCCACTACGGCCTCGGCGTCTTCGAGGGGATACGGTGCTACCGGTGCGAGGACGGGAGAAGCGCCGTCTTCAGGCACAGGGAGCATATCGACCGCCTCTACGACTCGGCACACATCGTACAGATGGATATCCCCTTCACGAAGGAGGAGATACGAGAGGCCACCTTTGCGACACTGAATGCCAATGGATTAAAGGAGGGGTATATACGCCACA
>JBHHXU010000222.1:0-3554 GCA_046757185.1 Thermodesulfobacteriota bacterium | reverse complement strand
CCAGACGCATGGATTACAAAGGTCTCTCAACGTGAAAGGATGAGTGTGGCAAGGAAGAAGAGAACTGAATCTCAAAAGATATCGACGCAAAAGGTACAATCAGCTGTAAAAGAGGATGGGGAGAAAAAGACTCTACTGCACAGGATTAAGAAGGGTATCACTTTCCTTGATTCAAAACGGGCGAAGGATAGACAGGGAGTAGATTTTAATCATGATACAACAGGGTTTATACTCGTTGGCGCCCACGAAACTATACGGTGTGAGAACTGCCATGTCCGTGGGACGTTCAAGGGGACTCCCAAACGGTGCGATGGTTGCCACTCAAGCAGCGGCAGGGTTGCCGCGACAATCAAACCGTTAAGCCATATCAAGAGTGAGTCTCCATGTGATCGGTGCCACTCCACAGGCAGTTGGCTTTCACCTGTCCGAATGGATCATACTGCTGTTGCCGGTAGCTGTTCCCAATGTCACAATTCCAGGACGGCAACGGGGAAATCGACAAACCACATATCGAGTGGTAATAACTGTAGCGACTGCCACACCACGGTTAGCTGGGCATCGGGTAGATTTGACCACGGCAGCGTAAAAGGGAGTTGTATATCCTGCCACAACGGCAGAACGGCGACCGGAAAGGGTCGGAACCACATAGTGAGCAGCAACATCTGTGACGACTGTCATAATACGAGCAGTTGGGGATCGGCCCGTTTTGACCACGGCAGTGTGACCGGGAGTTGCAGCTCCTGCCATAACGGGACAACGGCGACCGGTAAATCCCGGAACCACATCTCAAGCAGCAACATCTGTGACGACTGTCATAATACGAGCAGTTGGGGATCGGCCCGTTTTGACCACGGCAGTGTGACCGGGAGTTGCAGCTCCTGCCATAACGGTACAACGGCTACGGGTAAGGGATCAGGTCATTTTGTAACCTCTGTCCAGTGTGACGAGTGCCACAGTACGAGCGGCTGGAGGTCGGTTGGCACCTATCGTCACTCTTCCGGAAGCTACCCCGGCAATCATAACTCAGGTGTTAGCTGTAAAAAATGTCACACGAGTAATACACAGACAGCGACATGGACGAACAGTGGATACAAGCCTGATTGTGCGGGATGTCACGCAGGTGACTACAAGCAGGGTCCTCACAAGAAGGTGGAAAATCCACAGATTTTCTATTCCGTGAGCGAGCTGCGAAACTGCGCGGGTGCCTGCCACGTCTATACTGATAGCTCAATGACCACAATTCAAAAGAGCAGGAACAGTAAGCATAGAGTGAGTGGAGGAGGGTTTTAATGCTTATAGATAAAAGACTTGCGCAGATAGCTGCTGTGATGGTTCTCATGGGGGTTGTTTTATTTGCCTCTCGCCGGCTGTGGGCCCATCAGATTATCATCGACGACATACGGATTACCGAGGAGTCCGGATGCAGTGAGATCCTTGTAATATTCAGCATTCCTGTGCGGTATGTAAAGCACTTCCCTTACGAGTTTGGCGATGATCTCCGAATTAAGATACAGCCCATCGCCAGTACAAACCCGATATTCCCGGATCGTGGGAAAGTTACTGCCACCGGACAGGAAGAGCGAGATGCATTATTTACCCGAGAGCCTGTTCTGCCTCCCCCCAATGAGCTGGCCGGGCTTACGAAGGTGGTCTACGAGGGCGATGTCCCGGACGGTCCCTTTCTGACACTCTTCTTCGAGAGGACTGTGGCTTATCAGATTGGCCAGGGAGATGACTACAGAAGCCTTGTGATAATGGTAACCGCCCCCGAAACACCTGCGCCGTGCCGTATCCCACAAAAGTGACGGTAGATAGTGAAGATGACTTTCTGGCAACCCCCTCTATAAAGGCTCTCTTTTATAAGTATAAATCCATCATGAAGATTAACGGCGTTGTTGCATTCATTACCCTTCTTCTCGTTGCCCTCTCCCCGGTTACGGTAGGTGCGGAAGAGATAGACTTTTCCAGGGAAAACCTCTCATATCGTTATGCGGTGAGTCTTCGGTCGTCCAAGGTGCCAATCGACACATCGGCCATTCCTCATCTGAAGGCTTTTAAGAGCCATCTCCTCTATACAACACGGCTCAAGAAGGGCGATATAATGTGGTACAGACTGCGGCTCGGCTTTTTCCCTTCAAAGAGGAGTGCCCATAAAGTCTTGCGCTCTCTACGTGGAGAATACCCCTATGCATGGATAACCAGGGTGTCGAAGCGTGAGAGGATAGAATCGGCACGGACTGCTGTTACCTTCAAGACTCCTCTTAGGGAGGTTCTCAAAAGGTCGAGTAGTACAATAAGAAAAAAGATAAAGGGTCTCTTCACGCCACGCGCGGATGATGGTGAAGGAGAGACAACACCTCAGAGAGAGGCGGAAAAGCCAAAATTGAAGAAAAGTGAACAGATTGAAGGGGAGGAGCCAAAACCAGAGGAGAAAAAGGGAGCGCAATCACGCTCCATATCGCAAGGGCGTCTTGCAACTGTGATGAAAGAGGCGGAAGTGGAGATGACGAAGGGCAACTATTCAAAAGCAATCAAGCTCTATAAACGTATCCTCCAGACTCAGGCCAATCCTTACCAGCAAAATGCGAGGGAATTTATCGGCCTTGCCTATGAAAAGAGGGGGCAGATAGATAAAGCGATTGCTGAGTACAAAGGGTACCTTTTGCTCTACCCGAAAAGTGAGGAGGCGTCCCGCGTGCGTCAGCGTCTGGCGGGGCTTGAGACTGCCAGGGCCAGGCCTAAGAAGAGACT
Source organism: Thermodesulfobacteriota bacterium (assembly GCA_046757185.1). Taxonomy (GTDB): domain Bacteria; phylum Desulfobacterota; class GWC2-55-46; order S146-70; family JAUXIU01; genus JBHHTR01. The sequence goes on along the minus strand of JBHHXU010000222.1, from coordinate 803 downwards.
CCAGAAGGTGAAGAAGACCAGGAGAGAGGGGACGGAATTCTATGGCAGCTTCTCCCAGTTTTACAACCGGGATGAGAACTATACCGACCTTGGTGGTAAGTCCATCACCAGGTCGTCCGTCTCGTCTGACCTTGATCTTAACATACGAAAAAGGGGAAGTAAGTACGACCTCCGATCGGTTCTCATAGGGGGGTACGATTACAATTTCATAGACGATGGAGAGGACAATGAGTTTCGGTTGAACAGATTCTATTTTGATTGGTCGGATAAGAGAAGGGTGGTGACTGCTCGTGCAGGACGGCAGTCACGGAGCGTTGGCGGGGTCCTGGGCCGTTACGACGGAGGACTCCTTATGTACTCGATAATTCCTCGCATGAAAATCAATCTGGTAGCCGGTTTCCCTGTTGAGAGCTCGGTACTGGAAAGCATTGATACCGACAAACACTTTTACGGTGTGAGTTTAGATCTGGGAACCTTCTATAAGCACTGGGACGGCAACGTCTTCTTCATCAACCAGGAGGCAGAGGGGATAATCGACCGTCAGGCAGTCGGAGGTGAGATTCGTTATTTTGGACCGCACCGCCACTTTTTCTACCTCTTCGATTATGATATTTCATATGAAGAACTGAATACCATACTCTTCGTGGGGAACTGGACTCTGGTTGATAAGAGTACCGTCAATGTCACTATCGACTACCGGAACAGCCCTATCTTGACAACATCCAACGCACTCCAGGGGCAGAGTGCCGGAGACCTCTCGGAGCTTATGGAGAGCTTCAGTGAAGAGGAGGTACGGAACCTTG